>JACIWR010000020.1 GCA_014360845.1 Anaerolineae bacterium | reverse complement strand
CACGGAGCTGCTGTCGAAGGTGAAACCCATTGCTGGCGACATGGCAGAGTTCCTGTTCTCGTCCAGCATCAATTGCAGGTCAGCCATATCCGTGCCTTCCATCTGGTACTGGATGAACTGATTGCCGACGATGCCACAGCTCAACTGAGCCGTGTAAGGCACTGTGCTGGCGTCCTGGCCTTCAGGATACTTGACATGGTCCTCGTCAACCTTGACGTAGTCACGGCCTTCGATGCCGTAGATGACCAGGTTGATGACATCCTTATCCGTGAAGAGCAGATTGATGAACTTCAATGCAACATCCGGATGCTTGCTGATGGTGGAGACGCCCCAGGTCAGGGCGTTGACGCTGGTTGAGCTCAGATAAGGCTGGCCCAGCCGAACCATGCCGATCGGCCGCCCAGTCTGGGCTGATATTTGTGTATATGCTTGGTTGCCGGCATAAGCAGCGATGTACGAAAATCCTTTCCCTGAGCTCATGAACTCCAAGACATTACTGGTCGTGGTGGCGGCGTCTTTCAAAACATAGCCTTTTTCGTACCACTCGCGTGCCAGAGTGATCAGATCTTTGAACGTCTGGGTTTCGTAAAAATTCACAACCTGCGTATCATTGCCCATGAGCACTGCCACGGGCAAAAAGTAACTGTCGCCCAGGAAGTCAACCCCATGCAGGGTGGTGATCAAGCCTATGTTTCCGGTCTGCACGGGCACCAGGGGGACCATATCCGGGTACTTGGCCTTGACCTTGGCAAAAACATCGGTCAAATCGTACACCGATTTGATCGAGGCGGGGTCAACACCGATCTCCTCCATAATATCAGCGCGATAGACTAGATTGGGGGCCAGGGCGACGCCTTTGTAGGCCGGGATGCCGTAGAGTTTGCCATCGAGCGTGGTGGTCTTCAGGAAAGCGTCCCCAACAACCGCCTTGGTTTCTGGAGCGTACTGATCAATCATCGAAGTAATGTCAACAAACTCGTTATTGGAGACACGCTGAGGCAAATCACCCAAACTGTGATAGACGTCCAGGCCTTCACCGCTCTGGAGGAGCAGCGTGACCTGCTGTGAGTATTCCGCGACGGAGAAGGGATGCAATTTCACCGTCGCATTGATCTTGGGTACAGTGATGGCATTGATGGCCTCCTCTACTGATGCCAGGGCATCTGCTTCCGGGACCTTGTTGAAGCTGAGGAAAGCAAAATCAATCTGCACCGGGGGCTCAGCCGTTGAGCCGCTTGGAGCGGCAGGCGGTTGGGTTGTGGCAGCAGGGCTACAAGCGGCAAGTAGCATCACTGCCAAAACCAACAGGTTCATCAGTGAATACGCCATAAACTTCTTCATCGTTTTTCTCCTTTAATTTGAGTAGAGATTTGATCAGGGAGCGAGATTGTTGTTCTCTCATCCCTTGACTGCACCTTGAAGCAGGGCAGTGATAATATGACGTTGGAACAGCACGAAAATGAGAAGAGTGGGTAGCAAGATCAAGATCGTGCCAGCACACAGCAAGGGAATATCGGTTGCGTAATGCCCCTGGAACGCTCCCAGCGCACCAGCCATCGTGCGCTGCGTCGGGTCCTCGACGAGCACGAGCGCGAGGAGAAACTGATTCCATGTCCAGACGGACATGAGAATTCCGAGGGATGCGATCGGTGCTCGCGCGAGCGGGAGGTGAATGCGCCAGAACAGGTCCCAGGTGCTCGCGCCATCAACCTTGGCGGCCTCGGAGATCTCGGCCGGCATATTGACAAAGTGCGCGCGCATCCAGTACACGGCAAAGGGCATGTACAGACCGATCAGCGGCAGCACGATCGCGAGGCGAGTGTTGTAGATTCCCATTGCCCGCTCCAGGTAGTAGAGAGGGACAATGATCCCCCCGAAGGGAAGCGTCAGTCCGAATACGAACAGGGACAGGAGCACACGCGAACCGGGAATCCGCAGGAGACCGATGGCGAACGCAGCCATCGTCGAGATGATCAGCGACACCGGCACCACGGCAATCACGATGAAAGTGCTCGAAGCCAGGAGCGCAGTCATGTTGGCCACCTTGAATGCTTCGACAAAGTTGCCCCACTGCGGGTCCGCAGGCCATTCAAGCCCGCCAGGCACAGTCCCCGACGGATGCAGCGCAGTCACAAAGATGCTGATGAACGGCAGGATCGTAAAGGCCATTAGCCCCAGAAGGAGGGCCCGTCCCCAAAATAGTTCGCCGTATCCAATCTTCATCATGTGCTCTCCCGACTCAGACGTTGGATGGGCAGGATGACGATCAGGACCAGAACCATAAGCATGACGGCCAGAGCAGACGCCAGACCAATCCGTTGCTCAGTGAAGGCGAGGATGTAAATTTGGATTCCAGGGACCGCCGTCGAGTTGCCGGGGCCACCAGCCGTCGAGACGTAGACGATGTCGAACGCGGCGAGCGCAGCGATCACCGTGACGGTGAGACACACGCCGATCTCATGCCTGAGAAGCGGGATGGTGATCTTGACGAACTCCGTGAACCAACTGGCACCGTCAATCCGCGCAGACTCATAGAAGGCCGGGTCAATCTTCGTTATGGCCGTTGACAGCAGGACAGTGCAGAACCCCAGCAGAACCCAGATCCCGATGAGGCCTACCGCCGGCAGCGCCCAGTCGAAGTCGCCGAGCCAGGCGCGGGTGATCGCACCGAGGCCAACTGCTCTGAGGACCTGGTTGATCAGACCCGGAAGAGCCAGCAACCACCCCCAGATGATCCCGGCCGCCACGAGGGGAATGACCTGGGGCAGGAATAGCACAGTCCGGGCTACCGTTCCAAACCGCCCAGTCGCCACACGATGGATCACGCTCGCGACGACGAGACCGAGCCCCACCGGGATGAAGCTGAACCACACCACCAGCCGGAATGCATTGAAGATGGTTCCGAGCAGATCGGGAACTTCCATGATGGTTCTGTAGTTCTTAAGCCCCACCCAGATCATGGGACCGATACCATTCCAGCGAAAGAACGAATACTGGATGCTCAGCAAGAGGGGAAGCAGCACAAACGTCGCGTACATCAGCAGCGCGGGCAGGATGAACAGCCAGCCGATGATGGTCTCCCGGCGGACCATCTTGCTGCGGGATATCCGCCGGGAGACCGCGGCAGCCGCGGGGCGATTGTCTGATTTCGTCATCGTCATCACCTTCGCTTTGGACGCGCGCATCGTCCTACGGCTGTCACACTAGGTCACTCAGAGAGCTCTCTCTCGTACTCCGCCTGAACAGCCTTGAGTAGCCCGGCAGCGTCCTGCTTGCCACCGACCATCTTCTGGAGCTCGGGCGTCCAGCCCTGAGCGAAGATGGCACTCGTCGCGTTGGCGATAAAGTCCATAGATGTGCCGGCCTCACCGATCACTATTCCGGCGGCCAGTGTCTCGTTCGTTACCGAGCCAGCGGGGACAGATGGCATCGGGAGACCAGACGGACCGCCCGGGTTGGACCCGCCGACCGTGACGTTGATCTGGCGGGCCACCTCATTCGTGGCCACCCAGTTGAGGAAGAACGCAGCGCAATCCGCGTTCTTGGCCTTGGCGGCAATGCCGAAGGTCAGTGGAGCGGACATGGCGGCGGGGGGTTGACCGGCTTCAGCGGGTGGGAACAGGAAAAATCCGACGTTACCGGGCATGTCCTTGTCATACCGGGCGTTCTCCCAGTCACCGTTGAAGATAAAGACTCCCTCGCCCTGAGTGAAGCGGGCATTGGCGTCGGTGTACTCGATTGCGTTGATGTCGGGCGGGAAGTAGCCGTTCTCGATCCACTGCTGGAGGTGCTGGGCGGCGAGCAGGTTCGAAGGGGTGTCAATTGTCGCGCCGGGCTTCTGGAAGATCCAGTCGTTGATCGGCTCGACCGGGCCGTAGGCGGCCATCAGGTTCTGGAGCGGGAAAGCGAGACCCATGCCGCTCTTGGCGCTGCCCCACTGCATGATTGGCAGCAGTCCGGCAGCTTTAGCCTTGGCGAGCAGGTCGTCGAACTCAGCAACTGTCTTGGGCGGCTCGGTCATGCCAATCTGCGCCGCTAGCGTCTTGTTGTAGAAGACACCGGTCAGGCTGTAGTTGAGGCCCATGGCGTAAAGCGAGCCGGAGCCGCGGGTGCCGTCTGCCGCGACCCGGTTCTGGTCCAGCTGAGGCACCGGCCAGTCGTTCCAGCCGAACGCCGTGGCGTAGTCGTCAAGGTTCTTCAAGAGGCCTTCTTTCGCGAACGAGACCATCGTCGGCAGCCGGATGAGATCCGGCGGGTTGTCACCCGAAAGCAGGCGCGGCGTTGAATTAATGAGGTTCGTGAACTGGTCTTGCTTGATGTCCCAGGTCACATTTGGGTACTGTTTGGTGAATTCCTCGGCAAGCTTGAAGGGGAGGTCGAAACCTGTCTCGAAGTAGGCGTTGAGCACAACAGGGTCCGTTCCACAGTTCGGGACTGTAGCTGCCGAAGTCTCTGGCGGCACTGTGCTCGGTGGTGCTGTGGTCGCAACCGCCGTGGCGGGAACCCGGGTTGCAGCAGCAGTAGGGGCTACAGTTGTCGCTGGCGCCACACAGGCAGGAAGAAGCAGGAAAGTCAGGACCAGCAGGCTGGCCAAAAGCCATCGTACAGATTGCTTGTTCATCTCCTTTTCTCCTTTTGAACTTGGGCATGGATTCGATTCAGGTGAAATTGCACATCGCAGGTGCTGAATTGCTCCGATAATCGTCACACCTCCTCTCCACAATATGGTCGCTTATAGTAAGTCATTGCAACCGGTTGCATTTACCGATAAAAAAAGATACGATCCGAACGCCAGTTAGGATGGTGGCCCGGTCGTATCTCGAATCACGAGTTCGGTTGGCAGCACTTCGTGCACAGGTTTGGTCTCTGGATTCTCCAAAGTCTCGAGCAGCAACTCCACGCCGCGTTGACCTGACTCGAAAAGCATCTGGCGCATGGTCGTCAGACCCAGGATCTCGGCAATCTCAACGTCGTCGTACCCAACCACAGACAGATCCTGGGGTACGCGCAACCCTAACTCTCGTGCCGCTTCAAGCACTCCCACAGCCTGCACGTCGCTGGAGGCAAAAATCGCGGTCGGACGCTCGGGAAGGGTGAGCATCTTCTTGGCCGATTCTCGCGCCTCCTGGCGACCATGAGGATTCTCTTCGTAGTATTCCGGGCGGTAAGGGATCCCTGCAGCTTTTAGCGCCCGGCGATACCCCAAGGCGCGATCGCGGCTGGAGGTAAAGTTGAAGGGGTTATCAGCCGGATCGCCGACAAAGCCGATCTTAGTGTGCCCCAGTTCAATCAGATACTCGGTAACGGCCTTGCCCCCGGCGATATCATCAACGGTGATTTGATGCAGCATACTCAGCGCCGCGTGATGCGCGTCAATTAACACGATGGGTACACTTGCTTCTGCCAGCAGCGGCACTTCATCATCCGTGGGAGATATCGAGATCACCAGGACGCCATCCACGCGGTCCTGGCGCGGAATGGTGCGAAAGCAGTCGGCTCGCTGCTCAGGTTCCTCTATGTTGTGGATGACCAAATCATACTTGCTCTTGGACAGCGTGCTCACGACGCCATTCAAGCGTTCCATGACAGACGGGGTAGTGAAGAAGGGCACAATGACCGCAATGGTCAGCGTTTTTCCGGTAGAGAGACGTTGCGCTGCAAGGTGGGGGACATAGTCGAACGCTTTGACGACCTCCATGATTCTCTGGCGCGTCTCTACGTTGACCAGAGGGCTGTTGTTTATCGCCCGCGAGACCGTCCCCGGCGATACACCAGCTATTCGCGCTATATCTCGGATCGTGATAGCTTTCTTGCCCATATTGATGCGAGAAACCTGTAGAAGAACAGAGTTTATGCAATCGGTTTAATTAAATCGGTTGCATTATACACCATCTGGCGCGAATTGTCAACTGTCTTCCAGGGAGAATTCAAATGCCGCAGTAGCTCACCACGGCGTGGGAAATATTGTGAGCACCGATGACGATTTCCTGCCTGTGGACGGGCTACATATCTACACCTGTAACCCCAGAATCCTTTCGCAATGAGCTGGGGATTCTCACATCATCCTCACCATCCCCTGCCCACTCAGAGCTTGGCAATGCGCCGGCACACTTTCTGGCTCTTGTTCTTGGGAGGGAGAGCGTTGTTCAGCCAAGCAGCCTCCTTCAGAAATCGCTGCGCTGGTAGAAGAAGTGACATCCCCCTGCACGCTCCATGGCCTGGACAGCACTGTGCACAACTCGCTCGTCGGTGCCGATCTCAAAGTTGAAGAAGATGTGCGAGCGGCCGGTCGTTGCGGTGAACGCCAGCCCACCGTTCTGCCTGTGGACATTCGGCGTCACCGGCGGACAAATCACCTCGCTCGTAGCGAGCCACACAGCGGGCGCCACCACACTGCGGCGCGATGGCGCAACCGATGCAACTGCCCTGCGGCAAGGCGACGGGATCACGCAAAGGCCCCCAATTCTCCCCGCGTTCCCACAACTCGGCGAAGGGCATCCGGCGCACGTTTCCGGCACAGAGGTCGGTCAGGAACGAGCAGGGAGTCACCCGCCCGTCGGGCCAGACGGTGCAGATGCGCCGTCCGGCAGCACAGCCGTAGACACCCCGCCAACGCAAGAGCGCTGCGTCTATGTCGCTCATCAGACCCACCAGCGCACTGCCCACCTCCAGTTCCAGCACACCCTGCCAGGCATTCAAGATATTGCGCAGGCGGAACAGGTCAACGCGGCGCAGGCGGCTGGCGTTGTACCAGGCCATGCTGGTTCCACTGGGGATGGCAGGTGGCTTGGGCCGCAGGATAGTCACGCGCCGCACACCCAGTGTTTGCAGCCGGGTCAGCACCTGGGGGAGGCGAGAGAGCAGTGTCGGCGTGACCAGCAGATTCACCCCCACCTGCAGCGTCGAACCCAGAAGGAGCTGCAACGCCCGCGTGACGTGAGGACGGGTTGCCCACCCATCCCACGGTCCATTCCAACTGATGTTGACCTGGGCCACGCCAGCCCACTCCAGGCGCCGCACCACATCGGCATTGAGTAGCGTCCCGTTGGTGGTCAGATGAGGCACGATCCCCTGCTCGCGGGCGTAGGCCAGTACGTCGAACAAACCCTCGTAAAACAACGGCTCACCGCCCCCCACGGCCAACTGGAAGACACGCATCTGCGCCCACTGGTCAATCAGCCCGCGTAGTTCGGCGGTGGTCAGTTCCGGCCCGGCGCTCGAGCGCGGGACGTAGCAGCCGGGACAGGCCATGTTACAGCGGGTGGTGATCGCCAGGTGTACCGTTTCCGGCGCGGAAAGCGTGAAGCCGTCGCCCGATGGCAGGAGCAAGGCTTGCTCCGGCTCATTGGAAGCCGACCAGGCCCGCTCCAGGTCAGTTTTCGCCGGGCACAAGAAGCCCAGACGCACCAGTTGCGGCACCAGGCGCGCAGCAGGATGGTCAGGCGGGGGCAACGGGCGCGGCTTAAGGTAAGTGCACAGGAAGCGATATGCCTCTGAGTCCACTTCCAACGTGATGCCACGTTCGCGGTGAAAGGCCATCCCGCCGAAGGCTTCCGGCCGCAAGTTCACCGCTTCCACCAGTTGCCAGACGTCGCTCAAGGCTAATAATTCTCCATGATGTTCAGCAGTGTTCTGCCGCTGGCGGATAGTGGTTCCACTGGCTCCGGCTTGACATCCTCGTAACCACCGTAAGTTTTGTACATCGCCCACGCCGCGCTCAGGTCGCCGGCGAGCAGCTCGTCGCGTACCGTCTCGAACAGGTCGGCCAGCCCCTCGAAGGGGTCCTCGCCGGACATATCGTACATGGCGCCATAGTCCAGTTGCATCCCGAAGTAGAGAATCATCCGCTCGCCCACCACGCGCACGTTGAAGCCGTTGCCGTCGTATTCGCACTCATACTGCTGCAGCCGTTTCAGAAGAGCCGGATCATAGGGCAATGAGAGGTGGACAGCCCACCAGTCATAGCTCTCGCTGACCAGAATATCGTAGCCCAGCGTGAGTAGCGCATCCGGCCAGTCGGAAGGGATATCGCTCCATTCACCTCTGTAGTGAAAGCGCAGGTGGCGGCGGGCCGATTCGCCGGTCAGATTCTGCACGGCCGCCCGCTGCTCCGGCGTTAGCCGGTCGAGAGCGAAGAACTCGTAGGTTGAAGAGCTGTGGTCGGCATCAAAAACACGTCGCAGACTAAGAATGTGCATAAGCTCCTCCTTATCTGCTGGATGAAAACGTACTGGCACGATGCGAGCATCCCAATGCAACAATACGCCAACGATCCGCTCGTGGTCCTTTACAGCGCTTCGAGCAGACGCGAGACAGCTTTCAGGCAGAACTCACGGTTACCCTGGCGTTTGAATTGCAGCGCCATATCCGGAGAGCGGGCCTTGATACTGCATTCCATCACCTAGCCCAGAGGTGTAAGCCCGGCAGCACTTTATGAACATTATACCCGAATATGTTACGCACTGCAACCAACAAGCGGAGTCGCTCTTCGGGTGCGCTTCGATTTGGGGGCAGGTTTGTCCCGTAGCGGCGGCCCGCTGTGTCGGCCTACGGCAGGCAGGGTCTGTCCTGAGCCCCGTCGAAGGGCCATCTGCCGCTTCGGAGAACAGGGACAAAGCTGCTATCTCTGCTCCGCAAGATGAGCGACTACACACAGCAGTATGTGTAGAACTTGCTTAGCCGACAGGGCCAGATGACGATGGCTGCAATTGTCAATCTGGACAGCAGTGATCGGCCCTCGCGCTGGTAAGTCAATCCTGGCCAGAGTTAACGCCGGCTCAGGAGCTCGCACAGCAATATGTGCAACTCCTCAGCTCCCACCTTTTTGCGAATGGCTTCCGTCAGCGCTTCGCACAGTTGTCGGCTGCCACTATCGTCCACCATCGGGCGGCTCTGGCCGGAGACTCAGGCGAAAAGTCTCGGCGACCCGTGGGGGCACAGTATCGCCTTCCTGCCCGGGTTCACCTGCTCCTGGGGGGGGGGGACCAACCCACGGCCCTCCTCGTGGCATTCCACCGTCAGGTAGGCCGACCCCGAGCGGCCCGGCAGGCCCAGCGCATCGCGACAGCCCCGCTCACCAAAATCGAACTCCGTGGGTTCAGAAACCACGATTCCCGTCCACACGGAGTCCAGGGCCAGGCGAGGCACAAAGGGCAGGCTGTGAAGGATATAATAGCGTAATAGCATCCATTTGGCAAATCGCTCTTCGATCCCGAGATGCAAGGTTCGATTCTCGCCTCGCCACGGGTGCGGTGCGCATTGAAGTCGGGAGCGCTTTGCATCACAAAAAGACCGGCAAACCGGGCTTTTTGCTTCTCAGACAGGCCTGTACCCCCTGCGCCACCGCCGCTCGAACAGGTCGGCGGCCACTTCCAGTGCCTGGTCCAGGTTCGCGCACTCATGGACCTGATCGCTGCCAATTCGACCCCGGCGGCGCACAACCGTCCACGAGCCCCACGAAGAGCCGGCCCGTCACGATAGCGTCAAAACAGGTTGCCCCTGCGTCCGATTTGTGATAGAATACAACCGACCCCAGCACAGACACGTCCTGCTCTGTTCGTAGAATCGAGTGGGGGAGAAAGTCCCGTGGGCGATTGACAGCCGGCCCCTACTCCGGTGGTGACCCCGGTGAGCGGTCGGTTGTTTTTGTCAATCGAGAGAGCAGGTGGTTCCCTGTTGAACTCTGCCGCGCCACCCATCTCTTCAACTGCATAGGCTGCAAGGAGTGCCGAGACTTAATCTTTTCTCTGCGCTCGTTCGGCTGACATGATTTAGGACATCTCATGACTGATAATCGTAGGAAGAAGATAAGCACAATCTGGCCGTTTGTCCTCAACTTTTTGTTGTTTGCAGCTATTGCCTCTGTGTCGCCCTTCCTCGTGCTCTATTATCAAGGTCTGGGGTTCACGGGCACACAAATTGGCTTGCTGACCGGCATAACTCCCCTCATCACCTTCTTCAGTGCTCCACTGTGGACAGGGCTCGCCGACGCGACACGTCGGCACCGGTTCATTATGAGCCTTGCCATCCTAGTTGGGGTGATAACGTTATCTGTATTCCCCTTGCTCCATGAGTTCGTGCCAGTCTTGCTGATCTCCATTTTGCTCAATATCTTTTTGGCGCCAGTCACTTCTTTCGCCGATGCCGCCACTATGTTCATGCTGGCAGACAAGAGGGAAATGTATGGCCGCATCCGTCTTGGGGGGACGATCGGCTATGGGCTGTCCGCGGCCCTTGCCGGGGCACTTGTCCAAAATCACGGCTTGAAGTTCGCCTTCTGGGGATGTGCAGCCTTGTTTTTTCTGGGGCTCATCGTCAGCCAGCAATTGGTTTACGGCCAATTGAAAGGGGGCGATCCGGCCGAAGGGCGTGTTCGCGTCCTGCTGACAAATCCCCACTGGATCCTTTTCCTCGTCATAGCATTTGCCGGCGGTTCGGCGCTCGCCGCGATCAACAACTACTTCTTCCCGTACATGAAAGAACTGGGGGCGAAGGAATCAATGATGGGCCTCGCGCTCACAATTGGAACGGCCACCGAAATCCCAGTGCTCTTCTTCGGCGATCGCCTTATCAAGCGCTTCAAGTCATACGGGCTGCTTATGTTGGCAATGGTCATCACCGGCATCCGCTTGTTGTTGTTGGCTGCCGCTGGAACCCCAGATCTCGCCCTGGTTATCCAACTTCTTAACGGCTTGACCTTTCCTGCCATGTGGATGGCAGGCGTCTCTTATGCCGACGAAAGCGCTCCAGAGGGCATGAAAACGACCGCGCAGGGGCTTTTCGGCGCAATGGTCTTTGGATTTGGCATGGCCATAGGTGGGTTCATCGGCGGCCTATTATTGGAAAGCTTAAGTGGGCGGGGTCTTTACCTCGTCTTTGGAGTTGCTGTGCTTGCCATCGTGGTCATTGTTGCGCTTATTCAAAGACGCCTGCAGAGCAGAAGACATCACCCAGCGTCGTGATGGATTGAGTCACAGCGTTTGAGGCACGGACTCGGTATTTGTCAGCTTAGACTCGTACTCGGTGCGAAGCAAGTAGCGGCGGGCGGCTCTGCCCGCTTATAAGGCCGACACAGCGGTCGGCCGCTACGTTTTGTACCGGAAACTAAACTCAGAACGTGATGCCGTCCTTTCGACGGCGTCCCCCTATTTGTCCTCTGATTGATCAGCACCTCCGTTTCACAAAGCTCAGCGATTGAATATCCCCTAGTTATTTATTGTATAATATTCGGGCATATTTGCCAGAAATTGTTATTTTGTACTTGACAGAGTACACATTCTGTGGTATAATTGTTAATACCTTGCCAGTTTTTTGCACACAATGATCACTAGCCCGGTGGTGAGTTGCCGACCCGAAATGAGAACTTGATGATAGGGCAAACAGGAAGAGGAAAGTGCAATGAGGAATTGACAATGGATGTGCACAACGAAAAAAACGTCGGATTCCAAAAACCCAATTGAGGCAAGATTCCAGGTAACTGCTCAGGCTACCCGGTTCGGATCGCCAGATCAAGGCCAGGAGCGACGTGAAGCACACTTTTGTGCTTTCCTCAAGCAGACACCAGTGCTCCGGAATAGCTCTGGCTGCCGCATCTGGCAACCCGACAAGAGAGGCTGAACAGTTGCGAACAAAATTTATAAGGAGGTTCATACATGGCCAAGGTTGTAGTAATAGGGGGAGGCATTGCAGGTATATCCGCTGCGGTAGGCGCGCGGAAGGCGGGTGCCGAGGTCATTCTGCTGGAGAGGCAGGACCAACTGTTGGGCATTGGGCGCATCGCCGGAAGCATGGATGTGGGCGGCAGGTATCCTCTCCACCTGGAAATCGTGGAGATGGGGGCTGGCGAGGTAAACGAGGTCCTGGATTCGATCTCCCTGCCCAATATGGAGAACTACCGGAAGTCCCATTATCCCTGGCATAGCCTGCCCGGCTCGGAGGAAATGACCAAGCATTCCTGGATCTACAATGTGCTGACAGCGGAACCCGCCTTGCGCAGGTTGCTGGAGGACATGGGAGTTGAGATTCGGTGGAGAAGCCGCGCGGTGGATGTGGCCAAGGAAGGCAATCACGTGACCAAGGTCAAACTCGCCAGCGGCGAATGGATAGAAGGAGATGCCTTTATTGATACTTGTGGCTCGGCTGGTGGCATGGATCAATGCGTGCCAAACGTCGGTGGGTGCGTGATGTGTCCCTGGATGCAGTGCCCGACCTTTGGCAACCGAGTGAATATCTCCGGAAAAGCCGGTGCTACCACAGTAAGCATGCGTCAAAAGGATGGCCGGCCCGGTGTCAAGTACAATGGGATCTATCTGTATAAGGGAACTCTGTCAAAAGAACTGCAAGATCAGTTGGCCGAGTGTCACCAGATCTTCGTCCCGTTCCGAGGGGTGATTGATTGGGAAACGGATCCCGAGTGGAGCTGGGCCACTCGCGGTCAGGATGGCAACGATGGGATGGGGCGTCCTGCGGATCCGGAAACGAGCTGGAGAGTCTCACCCGATACCGGTCGGTTCCGGCTTCTTGACAGGGGCATCTTCGCGGGTGGAGCTGGTCCCAGCCCAATACCCCTTGAAAAGCTCAGACAAATACCGGGATTTGAGAATGTCGTCGTGGCGGCTCCCGTTGGAGGACAGAACCTGTGGTCGTTGGGGCACGATTTGGTCCTCTGCGAAAACAACCTGCGAGTCCCGCCTCTCGACAACCTGTTTACTGCTGGCAGCAAGGCGCATATTGTGGACATTCAGCCTGGCATTAACACCGGATACCTGGCTGGTTTCAACGCCGTGAGGGTGGCCGTGGGCAAAGAGCCGGTAGAACTTCCACAGACCACGGTTACCGGAGACATCATAGCCTTCACGCAACAGTTCCTCAGGGATTCCCTCAACTCAGAATATGGAGGCCCAACTACGTTTGTCAGTGCGCACGCTGGCCCCTATCTGCGCAGATTAAAGGATATTGGCTTCTTCCCGGATAATCCTGAGAAGGCAAAGAAGCGCATTGCTGAGGCGGGTCTGACCGATTTCTTTAAACAAACAGTCGTGTAAATGGAAGAAGTGCCAAATGCGTTGGCGCGCAAAGGGGGAATGTCAATGGAAGCCGTAAAATGGCAAAACCAAAGAGTCCATGGCAGAGACGAAGTTCTGCGGGACATAGAAAAGCGCGCCAACGCATATCGCGATACGGTCGTGCAGGATGTTAGAGCCGTAATGCATGACTATGAAGTTGACATGTATAGGCTGGTTCTCTCCATCGGTAAGCACTACGGGATGGATAAAGCCTATGAAATCATGAGTGAAACGGTCGCTGAAAAGAGACTCAGGTGGCTGGACCAGGTGATGGATGAATTGGAACTCACTGGAACAGAGATAGAGAAAGGTCTTGGTCTCTACCGCCAGTACTTCAGGCTGACAGAGGACAGCTTCCAAATTCTGGAACAGACAAAGGAGAGGGTGGTATTCAAGCGCAGAGATTTTATAGATGCCATTGCCTACGCCTGCGATGTCCTGGGACTGGATGTCCTTGAAGTGAACAACAAAGTCTATGCCAGAACGATGGACTTGATGTTTCAAAGGATCAATCTAGATCTCAGAAACACAGTTCTTGAATACCACAATGGCTGGTACTGTGAGATGATCGAAATAAACACACGCAAGTAACGATTTCAACTTGCAGGCCGCTAGCTTATTCTGTCTTTCCATCACGCACACCTGAGCAGGTGACAAGGGGAAGTGCTCATGTCCATACAAGATAATTCAAAAGCCACGGTCTCCAACAAGCAAGCTCACTGGCAACACGAGAAGTTTCCGCCGCAGGTGCACCCGGACGGGCGGGTCACATTTCGGTTGAAAGCCCCCCTGGCGCAGAAAGTGCAGATCGAACCCCTGAACGGCAAGCCTGAAAACAACGGTTACAATGGATTGGGGGAAGCTCCTTATGACATGACCAAAGATGAGAATGGTATCTGGAGCGTGACGACACCTCCTGCTGTTCCCGGATTACATAGCTACTGGCTCGTGGTGGATGGCGTTCGCGTCAACGATACCGCTACCAAGAGTTATGGCGGCAAAATCCAGTGCTGTGGCGTGGAAATACCGGACCCGGGAGTCGACTTTTACGACATCAAAGATGTGCCCCATGGCCAAGTGCGCATGCAGTGGTACTATTCGAAGGTCACCAACGCATGGCGTCGGGCCTATGTTTATGTACCGCCGGATTATGATAGCAAGCCTGAACAGCGTTACCCGGTTTTAATCCTGCGGCATGGCGGTGGAGAAGATGAGACCAGCTGGGTCGAGCAAGGGCGAGCCAATTTCATCATGGACAATTTGATTGCGGAAGGCAAAGCCAGGCCGATGATCGTCGTCATGGACTGGGGGCAGGCTCCAACACCTGACCAACCCATCCATATACCTGACACACCGCCCCCACCAGAAATAACGGAGGTGACCATCAACGAACTGATCCCCATGGTTGATGTCGCTTTCCGCACCATCCCAGACCGCGAGCACCGCGCCATGGCAGGCCTTTCCATGGGTAGCGTGCAAACGTTATACATTGGATTGAACAACCTGGATACATTTGCCTATCTGGGCATCTTTAGCCGGCGGCCTATGTCCGATGAGGAGTTCGGCAGATTCAGTGGTGTGTTTGCCGACGCCGAAGCCTTCAACAAGAAGGTCAAACTCTTCTGGTGGGGTGCCGGTACAGCGGAGGAAGGCATTTACAACGCGACGAAAGCCGACCTGGCCAAGTTGGCCCGGCTCGGAATCAAAACCGTCTTCGTAGAGTTCCCGGGCACATCGCACGAGTGGCAAACGTGGCGCAAGAGCCTGTATGATTTTGCATCCAGGCTCTTCTGGGACTGAGCAAGCAATAGAGAGCTATCCTGAAAGGCATTTGGCCATGTCTAGTACGGTCTTTCATTCCAAACTACTCTGCAACAACACCTGGTTGATACAGAGCGAGGGTTGCACTTCCTATCTGGTTGTGGGCGACGAGCGCGGCGTCGTGATTGACACCGGGTTTTCCACACAGAACATCCAACAGTACGCTCAATCGCTGACTGACAAGCCCGTCCAGTGGGCAGCCAATACGCATGGACACTTTGACCATACTGGCGGCAATGGGTGGTTTGAGCGCGCTTACATGAGCGCTGAAGCGGCCAAGATTGCCAAGACGCCTTATCCAAGCAAACGCGCCCTGCGATACCCCCTGGATTACCCCGTCACCATTGTCGGGGATGGCGATGTAATTGATCTGGGTAACCGCCCGCTGGAGGTCATTGAGATTCCCGCTCACGCGCCGAGCAGCGTTGCTTTTCTGGACACGAAAGGACGGATTCTATTCACCGGCGATGAGGTGGGCAGAGGCGTCATGCTCTATTGGCAGCAGCCGGAACCACAGCCCACCGTTGAGCAGCATGCCAGGAACATGGAGAAACTCCTCAAGCGCCGCGGGGAGTTTGATTTCATCTGCAGCGGCCATGGAGAAGGATTGGATGACGCGTCATTGGTAGAGATCCTCCTTGAGCACGACCACTGGATCATGGCCGGGAACGAGGGCACTTCGTTTGAGTTGCGCGAGAGAGGCCCCAATGAGCCACCTCCGGAGGATCTCGTCTGGTATCAGATTGAGTACAAACGCATCTCAACCTTCAAAGGCACCATGATTGGCTACGATATCCGATACGTTCACAGTAGGAGGTGATGCCGACGACAAATCCCGGTGTGAATGGTCCGGTAACAGGACACCTGTAACGAAACTTATGAGGAGAATGGAGATGAAAAAGAATCTGTTATTCGCCATATCCGTATTCATGATCGTCGCACTGGTGGCAGGGTGCGCACCCAAAGCTACAGAGGTGCCCACGGAGGTGCCTGCCCAGCCGACAACCCCGCCCGCGCAGCCCACAACTCCGCCAGCACAACCCACGACACCGCCAGTGCAACCCACCGCCGCAGCCCCCGCCGTCGCTCCCGAGGTAACCATCGCCATCAGCGCGGATCCCTCAGATCTCTCGCCGTTCGTTGGCATGAGCATGGGCCGCATCGCTGTCCTCAAGACCATATACGAGTACCTGCTTGAGACGGACGCGATGGGCGCAGCGGCCGTGCCCATGATCGCCAAGAGCGTTGAGAAAACCGGCGACAAGACCTACACGGTAACGATCTTTGACTACATCTACGATAGCGCCGGCAACCACATCACGGCGGCGGACGTTGCCTGGTCGTTCAATACCGGCATGGCAGCGGGCAACCTGCGTCCCCTGGGGGACATAGAATCGGTCAAAGCCACGGGCGATTATACCGTAGAGTTCGTGTTCAAGAGAGAGTTCGGGGTAGGCGAATTGGACAAGGTGCTCACGGAGTGTCCCATCGTCAGCCAGAAAGCCTATGAAAGCAGTGCGGATGAGTTTGCGACCAAGCCCGTCACCACAGGCCCCTACGTGCTGACGGAGTACATCCCCGGCTCAAGGCTCGTCTTTGAGCGGCGCGACGACTACTGGCAGAACGATCCGCAGTACCGGACCCTGTTCAGCCAGGCCAATGTGCAGAAGATCATCTTCCAGGTGATCACCGAGCCAGCGCAGCACGCCATCGCGCTGGAAACCGGCAGCGCTGACATCTCTGCTGGCGTTACCGGCGACGATGTAGCCCGCTTCGAATCCGACCCCAACTTCACGGTGTTCAAGTTCCGAGACAACCTGACGTGGCTGCTTGCGTTCAACGGCTCGGAGGGAAATCCCTTCACGAAGAAAGAACTTCGGCAAGCCGTAGCCTACGCCATTGACACCGCGGCCATGTGCAACGCTGTAGCGCCGGGTGCCTGCGAACCCGTGCATACCATTGGAAACGCCAACTTCGGCGGTTACCTGACCAAATGGGACAACGAGCCCTACTACGAATACGATCTGACCAAGGCCGAGGAATTGTTTGCGGCCGCCGGCTACAAGCCGGGCGATCTGACCATCAAGCTGTTGGCTCAAAACGACGCCCGCAATGCGCTCATGGCCCAAGTCATTCAGGCCCAACTGGGCGATTTGGGGATCAATGTGGAGATCAGCCTGGTGGAAACGCCTGTTTTCAACCAGCAGAAGTACGATCCTGCCGCGTTTGACCTGTTGATTGATGCGGCTGCGGGAGGGGATTTCATCTTCAGCCCCTGGCTGCTGATCTACGACCAGAACCGCAACAAGGGCACCACCGGCACCTTCTTCAAGGATGATGAACTGCAAGCGCTCCTGATGACTGCGAGTAGCCTAGACGGCTTCAATGCCGAAAACGTGGATGCCTTCCAACAGTACCAGAAGGAACAACTTTATGCCTATGGCATGATTTCCTTCTACAACAACGTTGTAGCCGTGAAGGGCATCACCAAAGTTGTCCGGGATACCAGAGGCCAGATCATTCCGGGGGCCTGCGAGTACGCTCCAGACTTCAAGTAACTGCGGCGTTCCGGCCACCTGAGCGGCGTGCGCCTCAAGACATGATGGCAAAATGCGGCACTGCCTGACCTTGCAGATTCATGTAAGGGATGGCAGTGCCGCACTCCCACATGCACGAAACAGAATGGTCGGTTAGGATTGTATCCGAGAGCCAAAGTGCTTGAACTCCCATGTCCTGGCAACAACATGGGGGCTGTCCCCAAAAGAATCCTGGGATGATTTCTAGCAAGGAGAGAGGTCCTCACTGATGAGCAGATATATCTTGAGACGGCTCGTGCAGCTGATCCCGGTAGTCCTGGGCGTAACTATCCTGATATTCACGATCATGTATCTAATTCCGGGCGACCCCGTGAAAATGATGCTGGGGGCAGATGCAACTATCGCGGACATTGAGGCCAAGCGGCAGGAACTGGGCCTGAACGATCCTTACCTTGTGCGCCTGGGGAAGTTCCTGCGGGATATCTTCCTGCACTTTGATTTCGGCAAGTCCTGGGTCTACAATGTCCCCGTCACCGAGGAACTGCTGCGCCGCTTGCCGCGCACACTTATTATTGCAGCAGCCTGCATACTGCTGCAGATCCTCGTAGGTATCCCCCTCGGCATCATCGCAGCGATCAACCACAACCGCTGGGGCGACCGCATCGCCATGTTCATTGCGCTGTTCGGGATATCTATGCCCAACTTCTGGATTGCCCTGATGTTGGTGCTCTACTTCTCCGTACGACTGGGCTGGTTGCCTCCGTACGGCATCGGCGGCATAAAATACTACATCCTCCCCGTCATTGCCAACGCCTTCCCCGGCATCGCGACTCAGGCCCGGCAGACACGCTCCAGCATGTTGGAGGTCATCCGCTCCGACTTCATCACAACCGCCCGCGCCAAGGGGATGTCCGAGTTCCAGGTGATCTTCAAGCATGCCCTGCCAAATGCTCTGCTGCCGGTCATCACCGTCATCGGGAACGGCATGGGCAGGCTGCTTGCTGGCACGGTAGTCATTGAATCAATCTTCTCTATCCCCGGCGTCGGCATGTATCTTGTAGGTGGGATCAACACAAGGGATTATAACGTTGTCCAGAGTTCCGTGATCTTCTTGGCTATTGCCTTCACCTTGATCATGCTGCTTGTGGATTTGACGTATGCGATGATAGATCCCCGCATCAAGGCCCAGTTCGCGGGCAAGAAGAGGAGGAGAAAGCGCCATGCTCACCACCACAAGTGCAGAACTCACCATGCCTAAAATCAAGAAGCGAAGCGAGCTTGCTGCTGTGATCCGGCGCCTGTCTAAGAATCCATCCGCAGTCATCGGTTTTGTTGTAGCTGTATTTCTGGCACTGATTGCGATCTTTGCCCCATTGATCGCCCCGTACCCGTACGATAAACAGGACTTGATGCACACGCGCCAGCCTCCATCCGCGCAGCATCTCTTTGGCACAGACGAACTGGGGCGCGATGTGTTCAGCCGGGTCATCTGGGGGAGTCGTTTCTCACTCACGGTCGGGCTCTTCGCGGTTCTCCTGGGCTCAGGAATCGGCGTGTTCTTCGGCTCTCTTGCCGGCTATTTCGGCGGCCTGGTTGACGATATCGTCATGCGTTTCATAGACATTCTCCAATCCATTCCCGACATCCTGCTCGCCATCACGATCTCGGTCGTGCTGGGGCCGGGCTTTTTCAACACCCTGCTTGCCCTTAGCGTCGGTGGTATTCCGATGGCGTGCCGGCTGATGCGGGCCGGGATTCTGGGCATCCGAAAGCAGGAATATCTGGAGGCGGCCGTCGCCATCAATGCCAGTACTCCCCGGATTATTCTCAGGCACGTGCTGCCTAACAGTTTCGCCCCCGTGCTGGTCTCTGCAACTATGATGATCGGCCATATCATTCTGGGGGCAGCCATGCTCAGTTTCATCGGACTGGGCGTGCAGCCACCGATTCCTGAATGGGGCTCTATGATTGCGGGAGGACGAAGCTTGATCCGCAGTTGTCCCTGGATGGTTACCTTTCCCGGCATCTTCATCATGCTGGCTGTTCTGGCGCTCAACATGTTCGGCGACGGGCTACGCGACGCTCTTGATCCAAAGCTGAAAAAATGAGGACCGATAGACTATGGCATTTAGCAACGGTGCTTTCCTATCCATCAGAGACCTGGTGGTTGAATACACGGCGGAAGACCAGGTGATTCACGCGGTCAATGGCATCTCCTTTGACCTTGAGCGCGGCAAGACCTTTGGGCTCGTTGGTGAGACGGGTGCAGGGAAAACTACCACCGCCAAGGCGATCTTGCGCATTCTCCCCGATCCCCCTGCTCGGATCAGAAGTGGGGAAATCTACCTTAGCGGTGTGGACCTGCTCAAACTTCCCGAGAAGGAGATGCGTAAGATTCGTGGCAGAAAGGTGTCTATGATTTTTCAGGACCCAATGACCGCGCTGAATCCCATCATGAAGGTCGGTAGCCAGATATCGGAAGTCATCAGCCTGCACAACAAAGTCAGCAGGCGCGAGGCTAGAGAACGGGCTATCAAGATGCTAGAGTTGGTCGGTATCCCCAGCGATCGTTTTTCGGATTACCCACACCAGTTTTCCGGCGGCATGAAACAACGCGTGATCATCGCTATGGCGCTGGCTTGCAACCCCGAACTGCTGATCGCGGATGAACCAACCACGGCTTTGGACGTAACGATCCAGGCGCAAGTGCTGGACATGATCAACAAACTCAAGAACGATTTCAATACCTCCATGATCATGATCTCGCACAATCTGGGCGTGATCGCGGAGGTCTGCGATAACCTGGCGGTCGTGTATGCGGGTGAAATCGTTGAACTCGGTAGCAAGGAAGCGATTTTCGACCGTCCTGCACATCCATATACGCTGGGATTGTTCGGGGCGGTCCCCAACATGTACGACGACAGAGAAAGGCTCAGCCCAATCCCGGGTCTGCCGCCCGATCCCTCCAATCTGCCCCCAGGCTGTCATTTCAATCCCCGCTGCCCGCATGCGACAGATCAATGCAGAAGTGAGAAGATCGCGTTGAGAGAGATCGAGCGGGGCCATTTCTGCCGTTGCATAAAGGCGATCAGGCCGGAGGGATAGTATGCCAGCATTGGTTGAAGTGAGAAACCTAAAGAAGTACTTTGAGACCCCAACAAGAGGGATGCTGCATGCGGTGGATGACGTGTCCTTTTCTATTGAAAAGGGCAAGACGATGGGCATTGTCGGTGAGTCGGGCTGTGGAAAGTCCACGCTGGGGCGCGTCATCATCCATCTCCTTGAGAGCACGAGTGGTTCTATATACTTTGAAGGCGAGGACGTAACAAACCCCAGCCGAAGGAAATTGCGAAAACTGCGCGAAGA
>JACIWR010000002.1:33038-45450 GCA_014360845.1 Anaerolineae bacterium | reverse complement strand
GACAGACCACATTCCCCACAGATAGCGGTCTTCATCATAGGCACTGAGAGCCAGCACTTTGGCCGGCAAACCACGCCGTTTAATCTCCACCGCCACCTGCGGCCCGCTCATCCCCGGCAACTGGCAGTCCAGTACGGCCACGTCCGGCACAAGCGCCTCAATCAGGGCCAGGGCCTCTGCGCCGTCCTCCGCCTCGCCCACGACCTCCACATCTGGCGCTTGATTCAAAAGCACCCGCAGACCCACCCGCAGGGTCGGGTGGTCGTCGGCCAGTAGAACGCGAATGATTTCGCTCATGGGTAAATCTCTCTCGTGAAAAGTGAAGTCTGCTGGTACAAAACCTTACGTTTCACGTTTCACGGCTTCAGCAGCGCGTCAAACTCCTCCGCCGCGTAAATCAACCGGCCGGGATGCTGGCTCAGGCTGAACCACTCCCATTGCGTGGTGTGGGGGTAATAGTCGAGGAACCAGCAGAGGGCCTGCACCTGCGGCTCCTGGTTGATCTCCTCCAGCGCCGCCGTCAGCCAGCCGGGGGGATAGTTCTGGGCCGGGGGAACGCCTTCGTCGGGGGCAAAGGTATTGGTGGAGGTGATGTAAACCGGCAGCCCGCGCGTGGTGGGATAGGAGTTGATGATGTCCAGCCAGTCCCGGTAGATGCGGAAGCCGGCCTGAGCCTCGCCCCATTCTACCTGCCGCAGGTCCAGCCGGGGCTCGTCGGCCCCATCCCGCCCCATCAGTTGCGCGGCCTCGGGACGGCCCGGAACATGCAGGGCGAAGCCGTCAGGTGCGGCCAGAGGGATGCCAGCCGCCGCCTTGGCCTGTGCTCCTTCGTCCAGCATCGCCACCAGGGTGTTCATGTAGTTGAGCCAGGGCACATCTATGGTGTAGCGCCGCTCTCCATCCTGATCGGTGTTCCAGGGCCGTACCGGACCCACCAGCACCCGCACCTGGGGGTTCTCCGTCCTCATCACCTGCACGACGTTGTCCGTGTGGGAGACATCATCGCCGTAGCCGTTGAAGAGACGAGCATACCATTCCGGCGTCACCGGTCGCTCCGGGGCCTGGGAGTTGCTACCCAGCTCGTTGAAGCCACTGCCCAGGAAATAGCCGTATACGTCCCGCAGGCGGTCGTCCCGGGCCAGCCGGCGCAGGTACTGCAGGTATTCCTCCAGAGCCAGGTAATCGTCCGCCGGGGGCAAGCTCTGTCCCAGGTCGTAATCCACCCGCACCAGCACCCGCAGCCCTTTCGCCGTGGCCTGATAAACGCGCATGGCCAGGTCGTCTATGCCCCAATACTCCTCCTCGGCCAGACGGGCGTAGGTCACCTCCACGTCCCATCCACCGCGACCGTGCCAATCCCGCTGCGGATTGGCCATGACCAGCCCCAGCTTGGTGGGCACACCCGACGACGGTGTGGCCTCCCCACCGCTCTCACCGATGACCATCCGTCCCCGTTCCACGCAGCCAGTGTGACAATCGTGATAGAAGACGAGAGTTGCCTCCACAGGAGCCACGAAAATCCACTCCCAGGTCCAGGTGCCGCCGGGATTGGCCTGCCACTCCCCCGGCTGAAGCGGCTGGCCATTCATGGTGAGCAGCACATAGGGCCAGGGTTGGGTATCGGTCACCTGCAGGGTAATAACATGGCCAGGATGAGGCGCTGGCGGATGCAAACGCATCTGCGGCCAGAGCCAGGTGCGGGAGCCGATGTCGGGAATGATTACCACCTGACCAGCGATGGGCAACAGCCAGTAGCCGGCCAGCAGGGCCAGGAGTAAAAAAACCCACCAACATCGTGAGGTGTAAAACGTGATACGTGATTTCACTCTTCGTTAGCCTCCATCAGCGGAAGGACAAAGCGGGCGCAGGTGCCCGTCTCCTCTCCCTGGGTGCGGCTCTCGATCTCCAGGTGGCTCTGGTGGCGGCGCAGGATTTCCTCCACCAGGGCCAATCCCAGGCCGCTGCCCTCCGTCTTCTCAGGCTCAACCCGGTAGAAGCGCCGGGTGACGTGGGGCAGGTGCTCTGGAGGGATGCCCGGTCCGCTGTCGCAGACGGCGCACTCAATGCCCTGCTCCCCCCGCCGCAGGGAGACGACCACCCGGTCGCCGGGCCGGGAGAATTTCACGGCGTTATCCAGAAGATTGAGAAAGACCCGGCGAAGTCGGTCTGGATCACCTATGACGGGCGGTAGTGGCGTATCGGCCTCCAGGGACAGAGCCATCTGCCGCTCCTCGGCCTGAGAAGTGATCTGAGCCATCGCTTCTTCCACCAGTGCCAGCAGGTCCACCGGACGGCTTTCCATCTCGGTACTGGTCTCCAGGCGACCGAATTCCAGCATGTCGTTCACCAGGCGCGCCATGCGTCGCGACTCTTCTTTGAGAAAGCGCAGGGATTGCTGGCTTATCTCTTCGGAGATATTGGGCAGGCTCAACACTTCCAGGTGGGTCAGGATAGTGGCGATGGGGGTACGCAGTTCATGGGAGAGGTCACTGATGAGGAAACGGGCGGCCCGCTCCGCCCGTTGTTGTGTGGTGACGTCCAGCATAAAAACGGTGGTCAGGCGCTGTTCCGAGCCCTTCGAAAAGCTCAGGGCAGGCTCCGTCGAAAGATCGCCGCCGGGAATAACCCACCAGCGCACGATCTGCTTCGAAGGGAGCAAGACGCTGCGGTAGCAGCCTGAAGTGTCACCCTGCCAGGCCGTCGCTCGATCATCGTCCAGGTGGTAAACCCACTCTTCATCCGGCAAAGGACCACTCGCTGCGGTCAAGCCCAGCAGGCGGCGCGCGCAGGGGTTGGCATAATGGTAAACAAGGTTATCGTCCAGCACCAGCCACCCAAAGGGGGCGCGCTCCAGCACGGGGAGCATCTTTTCCATGCTTAGAAGTGCCCTCCGCCGCAACCTGCGATCCACCCCAACAGCTACTGCCACAACGACGATCAGGATCAGCAGGAAGCCAAAGAGCAACCATCGCAAATCGAGGACAAGCATGGCTACCTCGTTCTCAAGTGACCGTCACCTGAGAGGTGACGGTCACTTCACCTGATGCGTGGGCAGGATCACGCTCAGGGTACTGCCCACGCCGGGTTCGCTCTCGGCCCACACGCGCCCGCCGCAGACCTCGGCCAGGGCGCGGACGATGGCCAGTTCCGCGCCAGTGCTGCCCACGCCGGGGATGACCCGCTCGGCATCGCGGCGATAGCGATTGAACACCCGCCCCAGCTCCTCGGCGGGGATACCGCCGCCCTGGTCTCGCACGGAGATGACCACGTGGGGCACATCCTCCCGCACCTGGGTCTGCGCCGCCACGGTGACGGTGCCGCCAGCGGGTGTGCAGCGATAGGCATTCTCCAACAGGCCCACCAGGACGTGGCGCACGATCTCCACATCGGCAGCCAGAGGGGGCAGATCAGCAGCGATGGCCCGGGTCAGAGTGATACCCTTTTCGCGATGATCGTCCGCCACCTGCCGCGCGACCTGATCCACCAGCGCCGCCACCTCGGCGACGAGTCCGGCTCCCGGCCGCCCGGCGGCAACCGGTTGAGGTATCAGCAGCTCGTTGAGCAAGCTATTCATGGTATGCACGCTGTCTTTGATTCTCTGCAAAAGGGTACGCTGCGCCCCGCCGAGGATGCCGATGGACTCGGCCAGCAGCAAATCGGCGTAGCTGTTGATGGTGGTCATCGGCGAGCGCAACTCCTGGGAGACGGTGACCCGCAGCTCATCTACCAGGCGCTGCGCCTCGGCCTGGCGGGTGACATCGCGCAACACGACCACCGTGCCTGTGCGTGTCCCATCCTCCTCGCGCAAAACGGACATGTCCGCCCGGATGACGTAATCCTCCAGCCAAAGGGTGACTTCCTGGCTTGTCTCCTCGGCCTGCAAACGGTCAAGGGCCGCGTCCCAGTGTTCATCTCCGCACACGGTGCGCAAATCACGGCCCATCAGTTCTGCAACGGCGTCACCCAAGAAGCGAGCAGCCGTGGCGTTGACCAGCACCACCCGCCCCTGCTCGTCGGCGATCAGCACCCCCTCGTCCAGAGAATCCAACACAGGGCGTAGACCCTTGCGCCCTACCCCCGGCACCGCTCCCTCCAGACTCAGAGCTGCCGGTTGGGGCTGGCTCAAACGGCGGGCCAGTTCACCCGCCTGCATCTGATGCGCTCGCAGCCGCTCGGCCAGTTGCTCGGCCAGAACCGCCTGGGCCTGTAACTCTTGAGCTAACTGCTCGGCCTCCTGCAGGCCCTGCACCACCGCCTCCCGTTGAGTCTGCACCTCATGAGTAAGACGAGCTATCTCCTCCTGATGCTCCAGCTCAATCCGATCGCGCTCGGCCAAAAGCTGCGAAAGCTGGCGAGCCTCAGCATCCGCCTTTTGATAGAGACGCGCGTTCTCGATGGCAATGGCCCCGTAATCCGCCAAAGCAGAGAGTAGATACAAATCGTGCTCGGTGAAACTCTTCCGCGAGATGCGGTTATCCACCGAGAGAAGACCGATGGTGCGGTCGCGCACTTTGATGGGCACGTGGAGGAAGGACTTGACCAGATAGCCGGTCTTCAGCTTGTATTCGCTATCCTCGGCACTGACCATGATGGGCTTGCCCGTCTTGATCACCTGGCCGGAGAGACTATCCTCCACCTTCACGCGGAAGCCCTGGGCGAACTTCTCGCCCAATCCCTGGCCGGCGCGCATGTACAACTCGTTGGTCTCCTCGTCCACCAGCAAGAGGAACCCCTCCTCAGCATCGGCCAGGTACACCGCCGCCTCGACGATGCGGTTAAGCAGCTTCTCCAGGTCCAAAACAGAGGTCACCGCCTTGCCGATGCCGTAGAGGATGCCCAGCTCTTTGACCTTACGCTCCAGTTGCGAGTTGACCTGCTCCACCCCCCGCGCCAGCACCCGGGTACGGCCTACCGCCAGCGCCCGGTTGATCGCCGCCCGCATCTCCTCCGGCGAGAAGGGCTTGAACACGTAATCCACCACTCCCAGGCGCAGGGCCCGCACAATAACCTCTTCAGAGCGCAAAGCGCTGACTACAATCACCGGCACCGCCACCTCGCGTGCGGCCAATTCCTCTAAGACATCGAACCCGGGTACGGCATCGGTATCGAGGTCCATGATGATCAAATCAGGGTGAGCCACCGTGGCCTGATGCACACTGTCTCCCCGCCCCTTTGCTCGCAAAACACGGTACCCGTCCGGATTCAACACCTCTTCGACCAGAAAGGCTGTATCGTGCGCCCGCCCCCCGATCAGCAGCACTCGTTCGCCCGTCATCTTTCCTCCTCCCGGATCATCACCCAGCTTAACCTCCCGCAGGTTTTGAACCTGCGGGAGGTTTTCCCCTTTCAATAAAACGTCTCCACCGGCCAACCGCGTTGCCGGGCATAGCGTTTCAGGCGGTAATCCGGATTCACCACCACCGGACATCCCACTCGCTGCAGCATAGGCATATCGGAAACGCTATCGGTGTAAAAGAAACTACGATCCAGATTCACACCCCGCTCACGAGCGTAGGTCTCGGCCCAGTACACCTTGCCCTCCGCGTAGCAAAGCGGCTGCACAATTCGCCCGGTGAAGACCCCGTTAATCACCTCCAGCCGGGTGCAGATGTAATTATCGGCCAGGCCCAGATACTCCGCCAGCAAGCCGACCACATAAGGTGTAGAGGCCGACAAGAGCGCCACATGATGCCCCTGTTCCCGATGCCAGGCCATGCGCTCCACGGCCAGGGGCGCGATGTGGGGCACAATCAACTCGTGAAACCAACGCCGGGCCTCCGCCAGGATATCCATCTCCTGCTGACCGCGGACCCGTTCCATAAAACGCTGCACCACTCGTGGCCAATCCACCAGGGCCAGCTTGTACTTGACCATTGACCACAACACCAAAAGCATCTCCCACCAGCCGATTTGCCCGGTGTGAAACAGATGTTGCGTGTACAGCATTCCCGAACTCTTGCTCAACACCGTTTTGTCCATGTCGAAGAAAGCGGCTATATCATCGCGGGACATTGGTCTCGCCTCCCCTGCTATATTCTGCCTCCCATTATACCAAAAATCGCATGAAATGGGTAATAGCGCGGAACACCCACCCGTCAACGAGTGGTGATTGCCATAAGTTGCCCCTGCTCTCGCGGAGTTAAACTCCGCGAGAGCAGGGGGTTCCTGTTCCCATTAACTATTGCCCAAAATCACTTTTGGGTATATAATGTTAGGTAAGGAACAACACCCCGATGCATGACATCGCGCTCCTGCTTAATAAAGAAATACGGTTGCCCCTCCCCCATCCCTCCAATCCAGACAGCAACCCTGCAACTGCTGAGCAGTGCTCCTGTCTGCCTCCTCGATACTTACCCTTCACACCATTCCAGCAGATGCACATACACGCGACCCGTTTCATGATGCTCGCCGTCGGGTGAAGTGCAAGGGGGCATTTCTGTTTCCCAATTCGCCCGCCTCTTCTTCATGAGAAGAGCGCAGAGAAATCTTGATAACGCGACGACAAGGAGAAAAGTAATGTCAAACAAAGTCCAGGCGCTGCGGAGCCAAATAGAAGGCTTTCTGCGCCAGAAGCAACTCAGCTACGAAGTAAAACCCAACGGCGGCATCTGGGTCCGGCAAGGCTCGACGATCGTGGTCATCAGCCCCAGCGACTGGGGCGAGCGGACCCTGGTCAAAATGGCTGCCCCGGTAGCCCTGGATATCGCCCAGATCACCCCTGAACTCACCCGCTTCCTGGCCGAGAAAAACCATGACTTGCTGTTCGGCAAGTTCTCACTGGACACCAACGGCAAAGCTATTTGGTACGAGCACGTACTACTTGGCGAAAACTTGGACGTCGAGAGGCTCTTCGTCGCCCTGGCCGCCATAGCTCTCACCGCGGACGAGTACGATGAGCAGGTCTCACAAATGGCCAAAGGCAAGCGAGTAGCGGACCTCTAACCCCCAGGCAACGAGAGGGAGGCGGGCGAACTCTGTGCTCCCTTTCGTTGCTTGCCTTACAGGCAGCCAACACCAGGCCGTCTGCTTCATCACGCCTTGTGCGAAAAGCTTCCTGCCACAACACCATAACAGTCAAGGAGAAAGATCAATGCGAAGGAAATTGTTCTTGCTCACCGTCGGCCCGTTAGCCCTGATCATCGGTATCCTGGCCCTCCGGTTGAGAACAATACCCTACGACCAGTGGTCTGCCTGCCTCCTCTGTGTATGGCGTGATCTCCCCCCTGACATTCGCACCGCGATCAGCGTCGCGACCAGTCTCGATGCTATCGGCGGAGCCTTGGGAGCTCAGATTGGCGAGCAATTGGGCGGCTCCTTTGGTCGTGGATTCGGGCAATCTCTGGGAGAGAAAATCGGCAAAGGGGAATTGGCAGAGGTAGCCATGGGGGGCATGGGCGCTATTGAGGCCATCGGCTCAAGGACCGCGATCAAGTGGGCTGCAGAGCAAGGGGTGGATCAAATTAAGAAAGGCGCCCAGGACAAAGCTATGGATATATTGCTCGGTGATAAAGCCATCCGCGAGCAAGAAGCTCTGGAGTGGCTAAATCGCCAGATGCAATAACCCCGGCTCCGCTCGGCAGCCTGGCCCGTTGCTCTCAGCTTATCACGGAGGTCAGTGATGAACGACGAACACCCCGCTCCCAAGGCCAATCGAGACCAACTGCTTTTCTATGGAATGTTGATCTACCTGCTGGCCTGCTCATGCTTCTTTATCTGCCCCCTGCTCATCTTTGGCCGCACAACACTTCCGGCCCTGCTATTCCCAGTCTATTTCATCGTTCTTCTGCTGGTGCTTACCACCTTTAACCGCACAGTGCCTTTGAGATGGATGCTGTGCTGCTTCGTCTTCGGCGCTACCATTGTTCCCCTCCTCACCCTGCTCATCAGCAAGCCCGTGGCCAACCTGCTGGACGCCGACAGCACCGCCTTTTACGCGGTGATAGTGCCTCTCCTGGAAGAGACGATAAAGGTACTGCCTCTGCTGGTACTGTTGCTTCTGCCTCGCTGGCGCTACCGTTGGACGGCCGGCGCTACAGACCTTTTGGTGCTCGGTGCCGCCCTGGGGGCGGGCTTCACCTTTTACGAGGACACTTTACACATCCTGGCCGGCAATTTCTCCCTGGACCAAATCATCTCCATGCATTCCGGCGCTCCCCACCTGGGCCCCATTTACTTCTTCCCCAACATGGACGTCAAAGTGTTTTCGGGAGTCGGATGGAGGAGAGACGCCAGCGGAGCTGTGGCCGCTTTCATCGGACACGGAGGAGCCACCGCTTTCATCGGCCTGACCATCGGGCTGGTACGTCTCCTTGGAGTCCGGATCAAGAAAGCCCTCGGCAGCCTGGGGATTATTCTCTGGGTCATTCCTCTCGCCGTGTGGTTCTGGATGGTGCTCGACCACGGGATGTTTAACTACGCGGATGACATCGGCGGCCTGCCCACCCTACTACGCATCTTGTATCTGTTGGACGGGTACGGACGCCTTTCCTCCTTCGTGCTTTACCTGCTCGTCCTGGTGACCATCGGCCTGGAGCGCTGGGTGCTGTGGCGAGTACGCTGGCACACGGTGAGTCTCCGCCTGTCAAAAGAGCGGCTGGGGCTCCTGAGCGAGGCGCTGAAGAATCCCCTGACGATTCCCCTTCACCTGCTGGCCCTGCGCTCTTTCTTGCGCGAACGGCGCGGGTTGTCCTACGGCGTCTTCACCTATCATCAGGCTGGCAGGCAAAATCAGGCACAAAGGACCTATCTGGAAAAGCTGGCCCGCGCTCTCTTGAGCTGGAAATCCAGCCTGGAGGTATCACCCTCAACGCCCGCAAGCAGTTAGCTGGCACTCAGCCTAACTCAGCCTGGCCGGGGCTAAAAAGCCTTACCACAAAGGACACAAAGGACACAAAGGGCACGAAGGGGACCACATTTTTTCCCCTGTGTGCCTTTGGAGTCCTTCGTGTCCTTTGTGGTGAAATTCTTGAGGCCGTCTGGACAATCCCGACGGCCATTTTACTGTGTGCCGAATCTGTGATATAATTTGCACTGTTTCACAAACCATATTGCACCAAACTCACCCCACCGCGAACCGCGCGGGGCCGTTCAGCATCAATCCGATGACGAAGGGGGAGCTATGCGCAAACTAGCTTCAATCATCCTCATCGTGTTGGGACTGCTCTCCATCTCATCCTCTTGCCAGGAATACGACTCCTGGGAAGCAGCCATGCAAGACATCTCCACCGGCAACGATAGGCCCTCCGATCAGGCCTGTTGGACGTACACCAATGCCAAGTTTGACTTTGTCACCAATTTTCCCACGGGCTGGAATGTGGAGATTGAGGAAGAAGGCGATAAGGAGCGCCGAATCATCTTTTACAGCGGGGAACACGCTAATTTCATCATCCGTCTTCAAAAGAAGCCAGGGGAGAAGTCCATCGAACAGCACCTCAAGGATTCTCTCCAATCCCTGCGAGCCGAGTGTAAATCCTGTGTTCCCGAATGCGGTTATCATCTAAGCGACACGGAGAATGTCGTTTTTGCTGGCGAACACGGCTATCACTTCGAAGCGACCATTTTCAACGCCAGGACCCGTACTCTCATAGATCAGGATTTCCACCTCATCGCCCACGGTGATTGGAGCATTGCCCTGATCTGTCAGGGCACCTACAAGATTGACAAAAAAGCCTGGGGTGATGCCGAGGACGACTTCAAAACCATTCTCTCCAGTTTCCAGTTTGGTATCCCCACTCCTACCCCCGTCGTCTGCCCCACCTGTACACCAGCCCCAGGCTAAAAGCATGTCCGAAAATTCCGACTTCAAGCCTCGATAGTCGCAGAATCCCACGGAATCACACTGAAATTTCTGTGTGTTTCTGTGGCCGATTCCCGCTTAGCCACGGAGGTCTAACCGGAGGTCCAGACACTCTCCAAGCAACGGGACCGAGTTCCCTATCCCCGCCGGAAATCGGGCACGAACAGGGCCCCTTCACGGCGAAAGCGCCGGGGTGGCGGCGTGATGCGCGCTGCCGTCACCTCTCCCAGCAAACTCATCACCCGCTCACGGGCTCCCGCCGACAGGCAAGTGCGCTCCGCTTTGTGTCCCTCATCCGCACGGATGAATTGGCCGTAATCCTGGCAATCACCGCTCTCATAAGCGGCAAACAACGCCTCCATGTGCCCAATACACAGGGGCAGGATAAAAGCCGGCACCGAGTAGGGACAGAGCAGAAAGATGCCCTGGCGAAAGCGTCCGTGGTCAATAATCGGCAAAAGCACATCCCGTCCGATGTCCGCCGCCGAGGTCATGATGTAAAATGCGGCCCCGGCCCGCAGTGCCCTTAACCCCAACGCACGCACATCACAGGTCCGGCAGGGAAGCGGCAATCGCTCTTTCCTGACAAAAGGATCAGAGCGCCCCAGGATGGCACACTCGTGGTTGAATCGGCCCACGGGACACCCCCTCAGCGTGCCGCCATTGTCCAGCGGTTTTTGACAGAAGCCCAGAGCCACCAGCAAGCCGTTTTCCTGACAGGCGGCCCGTCGCACAAAGGAAACGTCATTGTCATTGAACAAACGAGTGATGGGGCCGACACCGCGCATCGCCCGGCGATAAGTCCACAAGCCCTTCAACGTGCGCCAGGGATGCCTCAGAACGATCTCGCGCAGGAAAAAACGGCCATAGGGCCGCGATAAGCTGCGAAAAGAAAAGCCCCAGATGGAAAATCCGAGAAATCTCCGCCGGTCCAGTTCCCGTAGCACAGTGTCAATGATCCTCATGACTCCCTCGGTCTCGTTTCATGCTTAACTTCCAGGTAGACGCTGTTTCTGGCCGCGCAACCCCGGTCACGATAACCGCCGTCAGGCGTCAGGTGACTGCCACTTTGGAATTTGGTCACGCTGGGAGGCCGTGCTATAATGAGCTTATTCTAGCATATAGCGAGGACAAAGGCAATGCCGGATCGGAAAATCGTTCTCTGGCTGGACGAGGTCATGCCGGAGCACGGCACAGTCGTGGGAGCCAAGGCCGCCAACCTGGCCGCCATGCGTCGTGCCGGGCTGCCCGTCGCCCCCGGATTCTGCATCCCCGCCCACGTTTACCAGGACTTCGTCCACCTCAACGGCCTGGAAGCCCCCATCAAAGACCTGCTGGAGACGGCCCGCGCCCTCGAAGACCAAGCCCTGGCCGAGGCCGTGGAGGACGTGCGCCGCCGCTTCCTCGAGGGTCAGATGGACGAGACAACGGCGCAACAAATCACCGCCGCCTATGACCAACTGATCGCCCAGGCCCCAGCCGGGACCGGGGTGGCCGTGCGTTCCTCGGCTACCCTGGAGGACCTGCCCACCGCCTCTTTCGCCGGACAGGGCGATACCTATCTGAACGTGGTCGGGGCGGATGAGGTGCTGAATCGCGTGCGCCGTTGTTGGGCCTCCCTGTGGACCGAGCGGGCGGTGCGCTACCGGCAGAACCAGAATTTGGAGAGCATCCCGCCAGCCATGGCCGTCCTGGTGCAGGCTATGATCCCCACTGACGTGGGCGGCGTGGCCTTCTCCATTCATCCCGTCACCGGTGCGGACGAGATCGTCGTCGAGGCTGCTCCGGGCCTAGCTGAGGCCGTCGTCCAGGGCACGGCTGAGGTCACTCGTTACGTCGTCCCCAAAGGCAGAGCTGTACCCTCTATCGCACCGGAAGCGGGGCCAACCCTCTTAACCCTGGTCCAGCTCCGCCAACTGGTGGAGGCCGTGCTCCGCCTGGAGAAGCTGTTCGGCGGGCCGCAGGATGTGGAGTGGGGCTTCTGGCAAGGGAAGCTCTACCTCTTGCAGGCACGGCCCATCACCACCGCCGACCCGGCGCGCGCCGCCGCTCGTGCTTTCTTCACCCAGGAAATCCCCGGTGACGATCACCTGTGGACCGGCGGCTATCTGAACGAGCGTTTCCCCTGCCCCGTGTCACCCCTGGGATGGTCCGTGGTCGGCGGGCTGACGGAAGAGCTGGCCCTGCGCGATCCACTGCGTTACCTGGGCTATCGCCACGCCGACAGCCTGCCCCTGACCAAACTGCACCGCGGCCATCCCTACGCCAACGCCCTCGCCTTCCAGATGTTCTACAAAGTCTTCCCCGACGCCCTGATGCCCCAAGACGCCTACCGCTACTTCATCAACGGCGACGTATCCCTGCGCCAACAGGCTCCCTACCCCTGCTGCCTGCTCGATCCACGGTTTATCGCCTCGATGCTGCGGCACTTCGTCCGCGAGCCGGGCAACTGGTCACCGCTGCACAATTATCGCTATTGGAAGCGCTTCGTTTCCCGCCATCAGGCGGCGATGGAGGAAATCACTCGACGATTAGCGGCAATGACTTGGGAAAAGGGGAAGTCAGGGGAAGCGGGGGAACGGGGAAAACTGGGGGAACTCTGGGAAGTGGGGGGAC
>JACIWR010000002.1:0-33031 GCA_014360845.1 Anaerolineae bacterium | reverse complement strand
AAGCCCCCCCCCCCCCCCCCCCCCCCCCCCCCCCCCCCCCCCCCCCCCCCCCCCCCCCGGCCCACCCACCCCACCCCGGCCCACCGGGGGAACTCTGGGAAGTGGTGAGGGAACTGCAGGAGTGGCATCGCAAGCTGTTGAGCATCCATCGCTGGAGTTTGACCGCCGCCGACCTGACCCTGGCCGTGTTGGAGTGGTTCGTCGGCGATGGTGACACGGTCTCGCGCCTCCTGATTGGCCTGCCCAATAAATCCGTCGAAATGGACCTGGCCCTGTACGAGCTGTGTCAAAGCGCCGGAGGAGACAATGGGTCATCGCCAGCCTGGCAGGATTTCCTGGCCCGCTACGGCCATCGCTCTTTCTCCCTCGACATCTACAATCCCACCTTCGCCGACGACCCCACCCAGGTCCGGCGACTACTGCAAAGCCTGCCCCCTACCCCACCAGACCTGGCCGCCCGCGCTGCCGAGCGTCAGGCCACCGAGGACAAAGTCCGAGCCGCGCTGAGAAGACAGTTCTTGGGCCGCCTGCGATGTCGCCTCTTCGACTGGGTGCTGGCCCTGGCCCGGGAATACGTGATCCTGCGCGAGGAGCAGCGCTTCCACTGGCAACGGGCCCTGGCCCTCCAACGCCGCGCTTTCCTGCTCATCGGGGAGAGGCTGGCCAACGAGGGATTGCTGGCTCAGGCCGACGACGTTTTCTTCCTGACCATCGGCGAGATCGAAAAGATCGTATCTTCTCAAAATGTAGGGGCGAACCCTTGCGGTCGCCCAGGCGGGCAGGTGCAAGACCTGCCCCTACCCCAAATTATTGAGAAGATACAAAAGATCGTTCTCGAAAAACGCAGCGTAGGACGGGACTTCGGCGTGAGCTATACCCTGAGTGTAATCGAAGGGGCTCAGTCGAACGCTGGCATCCCGTCCTACAGAATGGCAGCAGCCCGGCGGCAGGAGTTCGAGCGCCTGCAACGGGAGTGGGAGCTGGCCCCCCATCTGTCCTATCCTGCCTTCCTGCGCGGCACACAACCGCTGACCGAGACCGTCACCGACGAGACCCGCTGGCGCGGACGAGCGGTCAGTCCGGGAGTAGCCCGGGGCCCGGCGCGAGTGGTGCTCAGCCCGCAACAATTCGACAAGATCAGGCCTGGCGACGTGCTGGTCACGCGCAGCACCGATCCCGGCTGGACACCCCTGTTCGGTCGTTTGGCCGGGTTGATCATGGAGCGCGGCGGGCAACTCTCCCATGGCGCGGTGGTAGCCCGCGAGTACGGCCTGCCCGCTGTGGCCGGCATCCCGGGCATCACCGCCCTTTTGCGCGATGGCGATTTAGTTGAAGTGGACGGGCTCACTGGCGTCGTCACCCATCTCGATTCGGAAAACACCCGCTTTTGCGTCGAGCTTGGAGTTAGAGTATAATGGGTTAAAGGTAAATGCCCTCTGACTGACAAAATGCGCCAGCACCTACGCGAAAAAGCTCGGGAAAACGGGGAGGACGGCATGGTTACCGTATCACCACGATTAGGGGAATTCTTGACCAAAGCCACGCAAACACCAGACCTGGAAACAGCTCTCTGGAAAGTGCTATCAGAATACGTAGAATTGAAGAGCAAGGCCCTGCGAGAACAAATCGCCCAATTCGAGCAAAAATGGGGGATGTCCTTTGAAGAATTCTCCCGGCGGTGCCAGGAAGGTACCCTACAAACTGATCCTTATTCATGGGAGGTGGAACAAGATTCCTGGGCCTGGGAAAAAGCAGTGACCCTCCTTCGACATTACGAGACGCTGAGGTCGTATGGATATCAGGGCCTTTGTTGAGGAACTGCTGAACGCGCTGGCGAATCTTGAAGAAGTGAAGCAGGTAGGCCTGAGCACCGAGGGGCCCACTGTCAGCGGCCGGGCCTATCTGCATAGCAAGATGTTTCTGTCTTTCTACTACAACGAAGAGACAGAGACAATGGCTTTCGCCCTTATACAGGGGCAAAATCGAATATGGGGTATAGACTGTGATAATATCAGGGGATGGCATCTGCATCCGGCAGAAGATCCTGACCATCACGTGGCTATAGATCCCCTCAGTGTATCAGACATTATCCAGCAGTTGGCACAGGTGATAAGTACGATCTCCGATCTCTGATCTTCCCAAGCAAGGCAAAACGCCCATGCACACTCAGTCTGACTTCGACCCCCTGCGCGATGTACAGGCCGGCGGCGGGCCGGGGATGCGCTCCTTCATCTACGGACACCTGGCCCCCGAATCCTTCCCCATCGCCGAGCTGCTCGCCGCCTGCCAATACTCACTACGCGAAGAAGGCTCCCTGGCCCTGCAATACGGCCCCGAACAGGGCTACGGCCCCCTGATTGACTACCTGAGGGCCAAAATCGAACGCGATGAGGGCCTCTCCTTGGGCCGCCAGCACCTGACCATCACCGCCGGATGCGCCGGCGCCCTGGATGCCATCGCCCGCCTGTTCACCCACCCCGGCGACGCCGTCCTGGTCGAGGCCCCGACTTACACCGATACCCTGCACATCTTCCGCGACCATCACCTGCGCCTGTTCCAGGTGCCGGTGGACGAGGAGGGGCTGATCGTTGAAAGCGCGGCCCAGCGTCTGGAAGAACTGCGCCGCGCAGGCGAGCGACCACTGTTCCTCTATACCATCGCCAACTTCCAGAACCCGACCGGGGTCACCCTCAGCGTAGAGCGCCGGAAACAGCTCATTGACCTGGCCCGCGCCCACGAACTGCGCATCATCGAGGATGACGTGTACCGTGACCTGTGCTACGAGGGCGATGTGCCCCCTTCCCTCTTCGCCCTGGACGAGTCCCGCGAGACCGTGATCCGTGTGGGTAGCTTCTCCAAAATCCTGGCCCCGGGCCTGCGCCTGGGTTGGGTCACTGCCGCCCCGCAAGTCATCGAGCGCCTGGCTCACTGTGGGCTGCGGAGCATGGGCGGCGGGGCCAATCCCTTCGCCTCCCATGTAGTGGCCAACTTCTGTGAACGCGGCCTGCTGGAGCCCCATATCGCCCGCCTGCGGGAGATTTACCGCGCCCGCCGCGACGCAGCCCTGACCGCCCTGGCCCATTCCATGCCGCCGGGCGTCACCTGGACCCATCCGCGGGGCGGGTTCTTCATCTGGCTAACCCTGCCCGCGCCCCTCCTGGCCCGCCAGGTGATCGCCGCCGCCGAGCAGCGCGGCGTCACTTGCCTGCCCGGTGACATCTTCTTCGCCGAAAGGGGCGGCGAGCGCAACCTGCGCCTGGCCTTTAGCTACCTCCCGCCCGACGACATCAGCCAGGGCATCGCCGCCCTGGGCGACGCCATCCGCGCCTCTTTGTAGTGAAAGCGGCGGGGCGGGTGGGTCTCTCTTCCGTCCACAACCAGCACCACCTGTTTCACGGCGGTGCGTCTCCCAACCCGCCTTACAACGCTATACCACGCCCTGCTCCCGCAGGTCTGCAATCGCCTCCGCATTGTACCCCAGAGCGCGTAACAGCTCCTCCGTGTGCTCGCCCAGGCGTGGCGGCGGAGTGCGTACCGTGCCCGGCGTGCCCGAGAGCTTGATGGGCATACCCAGTTGCTTCAGCCCTCCCTCCAGCGGATGCTCCACCTCCACCAGCATCCCCCGCGCCTGCACCTGCGGATCGGCGAAGACTTCTTCCAGGGTGTGCACCGGCTCGCAACACACATCCTGCCCGGTGAAGAGCTCTTCCCACTCGGCCAGCGTCCGCGTAGCAAAGAGGGCCTGCACCTCACCCACCAGCCGGTCATCGTCTTGACGCTCAATCCAATCCTCGCGCCCCACCGCCTGGCAGAAGGCGCGCCAGAACTTGACTTCCAGCGCTCCCAGGGTCATGTAACGTCCATCGCGGGTACGGTACACGTTGTAATTGGCCTGCCCCGTCGCGGGAGCAGGACGAGGTCCGCCGTCAACATTTCCGCCGAGGAAATGCACAGCAGCGGGCACGGTCAACAAAGACACCACACTGTCCAGCATAGCCACGTCCAGATACTGCCCCACGCCGGTCCGCTCGCGGGCCAACAGGGCCAGGGTAATGGCCAGCGCCGCCCACAATCCGCCGCACAGGTCGGCGAGCTGCACGCCGGGGACGGTCGGCGGGCAATCCTCCCCACCCAGCAGACTCAGCACCCCGCCCAGGGCGATGTAATTGAGATCGTGCCCGGCTCGCTGGCGGTAAGGGCCGGCCTGCCCGTAGCCGCTCAGCGAACAGTACACCAGGCGGGGATTGACCTCCCGCAGCGCCGCATAATCCAGCCCCAGGCGGGCCATCACTCCGGGCCGAAAGCCTTCCAGCAGAACATCCGCCGTCCGGGCCAATTGCATAAAAATGCGCCGCCCGGCCTCTGTCTTCAGGTTCAGCGTCAGACTCTTTTTGTTGCGATTCACGGCCAGGAACACCGCTCCCTCCTGCCGCGCCAGGGGCGGGATGCTGCGCATGTAATCACCCCGCACCGGCTCCTCGATCTTGATCACCTCGGCCCCGAAATCGGCCAGAATCATCGAACAGAAGGGTCCTGGCAATAGCCGTGAGAGGTCCAGCACGCGAATTCCAGTCAATGCCATCAGGGTTGCTCCTCAATCTATGTGCTGCGCACAGTTCAGTTTCGCCGAGCACGTGTTGCCTTTCACGTTCCACGCCTCACGTTTCACGCCTCACATTGTACCACACCCCCCAGCAAACCTCAACTTCATCCGCCCCAAACCGCGAGAGGCCCCCGTGCCGATTTGACAGATTTGCAAAAGGGTGTATACTATATTCAATCAATCGAATATAGACTAGTAAATAGGAGCAGCATGAACACATATCAACAACAGGCCAAAGTATTCCAGGCTCTGGCTCATCCCACCAGGCTGCGCATCCTCGAACTGCTGGCTCGTGAAGGAGAGGCCTGCGTCTGTCACCTGGTCGCCGCCCTGAACAAACGTCAGCCCTACATATCACAGCAATTGACCACCCTGCGCAAGGCGGGTCTGGTCACCGACCGCAAGGACGGGCTGCTGGTCCATTACCGCCTGAGCGACGAGCGGGTAGGCGACTTCTTGCGGCTGGGGAAGGACATCCTGCGCGCCCAGGGCATAGAAGTGCAGTCGGGCCTGGCCCTGACAGTCCCTTTGCCGGGCTGCACCTGTCCCCGCTGTCAGACAGGCCAGGAACCCTGTGAGTGAGTAGCTCAGCCTTGCTACCCAATCAGACCACCCGGAGAAAACATGGAGGCAGGTATCGGGTATGGATGACGAATTCCTTTTGAAAATCGAGGATTTGCACTTGGAACGCAACGGCCAGAAGATTTTGCGTGGAGTGAACATGACCATCGCCCCCGGCCAGGTGTACGGATTGCTGGGCCGCAACGGTTCGGGCAAGTCTACCCTGGCCTATACTTTGATGGGCTGCGCCGAATACACCCCCGACCGAGGCCGAATTCTCTTCGCCGGACAGGACATCACCACCATGTCCATCACCGAGCGGGCGCGGCTGGGCCTGACCCTGGCCTGGCAGAATCCGGCCCACTTCGAGGGTTTGAAAGTAAAGGATTATCTAACCCTGGGGATGAAAGAGCCATCACCAGCGCGCGTGGAGGAAGCATTAGCCGCTGTCGCTCTCTCGCCTCAGGTCTACCTGGAGCGCACGGTCAACGATGCTCTTTCCGGCGGCGAACGGAAGCGTATCGAGCTGGCCGCCGTCTACGCCATGCGTCCCCGGCTGGCCATTCTGGACGAACCGGATTCGGGGATTGACGTGCTCTCGCTGGACGACATCGCGCGCCTCATCCGGCGCATGGCCGCGGAAGGCACAACGGTGCTGCTCATCACCCATCGTGACGAGATGGTGCCGGTAGCCGACGTGGCCGCGCTGATGTGCGAAGGGGAGATCGTGCGCGTGGGCGAGCCGCAAACAGTGCGCGAACATTACGCCCGCCGCTGTCTCCCCTGCGAGGTAGCCGGACCCGTAGAAGCACCAGGAGGGGGCTATGAGCGACTTTGAAGCCATTCTGAAAGCCTACGAGCGATCGGGAGGTGATCCCAACTTTCTGCGCTCGCCCAAAGTGGCCAGCCTGGTCATCAGCGGCAACCGCGTGTTGGGAGCTAACCAGGTACCAGGGGTGCGTATCGAGCCGGAGGAGATCGAGCACGGCGTGCGGGTCAAGGTCATCGTTGAGCCCGGAGCACAACTGGACATCCCGGCCCACCTGTGCTTTGGGGTGATCCCCGCCGAGGGCGTGCAGGAGATTTTGCCCGAGTTTGAGATTGGGGACGGGGCGCGGGCCGAGTTCATCGCCCATTGCACCTTCCCCAACGCCGTCAACGTGCGACACCTGATGGAGGCCCGCATCCACGTGGGCAAGAACGCCACCATGAAATACGCTGAGACTCATTACCACGGTGAGGCCGGCGGCGTGGAGGTGGTGCCCAAAGCCCAGGTCAAGGTGGACGAGGGCGGGTACTACAGCTCCGAGTTCGCTCTGACCACGGGACGAGTGGGGAAGCTGGATTTCGACTATGTGGTGGACGTGGCCGCCCACGGCGTGGCCGAACTCGTGGCCAAAGCCTACGGCTACGGGAACGACGCCATCACGGTCAAGGAGACCATTCGCCTCAACGGGGAACACGCGCGCGGGCTGGCCAAATCGCGCATCGCTGTGCGGGATGAAGCCACCAGCGAGGTGATTGGTGCCACCGAGGGCAACGCTCCCTTCGCCCGCGGTCACGTGGACTGCATCGAGGTGGTGCGCGATCGGGCCGTGGCCAATGCCGTCCCCATCGTGAAGGTGCGGGATGACCGGGCCTATGTGACTCACGAGGCGGCCATTGGCACGGTGAACAAGAAAGAACTGGAGACGCTGATGTCGCGCGGCCTGGACGAGGAGACGGCTGTGGATGTCATCATCCGCGGGATGCTGGCCGCATAAGTCAGGTGACTGTCACCCGAGGAGGATTACGAATGAGCAAACAACTGATCGTCGAGCTGACCGGACCGGCGCGGATCATAGCCGACCGGAAAGAGGTGACCATCACCGTGGCCGAGGAGGCCACCTGGCGCGATGTGCTTGCCGCCCTGGCCCGGGCACTGCCGGCGTTGGTGGGAGAGGTTATCTCCGCAGACAAACACGACATCGTGGGGCCTTACCTGCTGAACGTGGGTGGGCGATATGCCGTGCGTAATTTCGATGAAAAGGCCCCGCTACAAGACGGAGACCACCTCTCATTGCTGGAAGAAACCTGCTGAGAGCAAAAATGCAGCGGCGGACGGCCCTGCCTGCCATCTCGCCCCACAAACCGGACGCCACGCCGCCCATGTAAATTGCCCAAAGGAGGGGAGCGATGACGCTGCTGGAGGTCAATCCCGAAATCAATCAGAAGTTCGTTGATTTTTATCGCACCGTCTTCGCCGACGGCGCACTGGACCGCAAGACGAAGCAATTGATCGGGCTCAGTGTGGCCCTGGCCACGGGATGCGGCCCCTGATTTGAGAACCATTCTGCCCGTGCGCGCAGATTGGGAGCCAGTGATATGGAAATGCGAGAGGCCATCGCCGTGGCAGAAGTGCTTATGGCCGGCAGAGCACGCACCATCGTAGCCGAGTCATCGCTGAAACCGCAGCCTGACCAAGGCGGAGATGAGTAAGCACAAAGATTTCGAGTTCAACCTGCGGGAGCTGGCCGGGTCCATGGGGGATTTCGGCACCTTGTTCCCCCTGGCCATCGGCTTCATCGTGGTCAACGGACTCAATCCGGCGGGACTGTTCGTGATGATGGGCCTGACCAACATCGCCATCGGGCTCATCTACCGCCTGCCCATGCCCCTGCAACCCAAAAAGGTGATCGCCGTGGCCGCCATCACCCAACAGTGGCCGGCCTCGCTGGTCTACGCCTCGGGCTTCGGTCTGGGCCTGACCTGGTTTCTGCTGGTCTTCAGCGGGGCGCTGCGCAAGATCATCGCCATCACGCCGACCTTTCTGGTGCGGGGCATTCAGTTGGCCCTGGGCGTAACGCTGGCCTGGACGGGGCTCAAGATGATGCGACCAGCCCCGCTGCTGGGAGTGTTGGCCGTCATCATCGTGCTCACCCTGCGCCAGAACCGCTACGCCCCGGCGTCCATTGTGCTCATGGCCCTGGGGATAGGCATCATCGCTTGGCGTGGGGAGCTGCGGGGTTCGCTGGAGTTGACTCTGACCCTGCCGCCGTTGACGGTGCCCCGGCTAGAAGATGTCTGGCGGGCCATGTTGCTGGCCGGTTTCGCCCAGATTCCGCTGTCCATCACCAATGCCGTCATCGCCACCGCGGCTCTGATTCGCGACTACTTCCCGGAGAAGCCGGTCAGCGAGCACAAGTTGATGTTGAACATGGGCATCATGAACGTGGTCAGTTCCTTCTTTGGCGGGATGCCCATGTGCCACGGGGCCGGGGGTTTGGCCGGGCAGTATTACTTTGGAGCGCGCACCGGCGGCACCAGCATCCTGGAGGGGATTATCGAGCTCTTCCTGGGATTGTTCCTGAGCCGCTCGGTGGGCAATCTGCTGGCCGCCTTCCCCATGCCCCTGGTGGGCGGGATGATGCTGCTGGTGGGCATCGAGCTGGCCAGAGTAGTGGTGAAGCTGCGGGGATGGAAGCTATACCTGGCCTTGTTCACCGCGGCCCTTTCCGTAGCGACCAACATGGCCGTGGGCTTCGTGGTCGGGTTGGCGGTAGCTTATCTGGTGCGGACGTTGAAGCGCCATCATCGGCTACCCTGCACCTGTCCCCCAGTCCCTGATATAAGGCAAGGCAAGTGATAATGTTATCGGCAAGGAAGTCAAAGTCGGTGAAAAAGGTCCGCCGCTGTCCGTGCCAGCGCGGGCGAGGAGCGGGTTGTAAACGAGCACCGCCGCTTATGCCCTGGCGGCCCTGTCACGAGAATCAACCCTAACTCTAAAAATTTCACGGAGGTATCACCAATGGCCGATAAACCGAGATTCGTGATGTGCATCTGCACCGGGGAGTGCCCCGGCTTCCAAAGCCTGAACCTTTGGCAGCTTATCAACCGCGTGCGCACCGAGCTGGACGTGGAGTATGCCATCGTGCATCCCCAGCTCTGCGTGGAAGACGGCGACCGTTTCTGGCAGGACTACGCCAAGCCCGGCCACACCTACGTCGTAGGCGCTTGTGATCCCGTCATGCAACGCAAGATGTTCAAGGACGCTTTCGCCGAGGTAGGGGGCAACTTTGACCAGCAAGTTGTTTCCCTCGATCTGCGCAACATGACCACTGACGAGGCCTACAACAAAGTGGCCGAGGCAATAGCCCAGTTGGGTTAATAAACCAACAGGCGGGACGGGCCAGCTTCTGTCTCGTCCCGCCTGGACTGAGAGGTGATCCCCCATGGCTCAGGTATATCAAAACATTCCCCGGGAAAAGATACCCTGGTGGCCCACCATTGACTATGATTCTTGCGCGGGCTGTCAGGAGTGTTACGAGTTCTGTCCCAACGACGTCTTCGACTGGGATGACAACGATGGGCATCCCGTGGTAGCCCGTCCCACTAACTGCGTGGTCTTCTGCAAGTCTTGTGCTAAGATATGCTCCATGGAAGCCATCCAGTTCCCGGACAAAGAGGAGATAGTGGCCCTCATCCGAGAGCTGAGGCAACAGTACAAGAGTGAGTGAGGTTCACCTACCTCTCCCAGAAGACCCGACTCTGGGAACACGGCAGAAGCACAAAGGGGACGCCGGCCAGCACTCCGGCGTCCCCCTCTGGGATGAGCGGGACTGGTTCGTCGGAGGGAAACACCTGTTCGGCCCGGTGATCAGGAGGTGAAATCATGCCCGGACGGGGACCGATGATGTGGCGAACGGCCGGCTGCTGCGGCGGAGATAGTAGCATCACCCAGGTGGACATCTATGGCAATGGCCTGACCGTGGGAATAGTCGGGTTGCAAGCAGCCTTTGAGCAACTTTACGCTTTGGGGCTAGAACCCAATGAATCGGTACAAGACGAACTATTGGCTATGATAAGAACCCAGAATTACGTGCCGCGCTCAGCAGAGGAGGCATACAAGGCGGCACTTTTACGCGAGTACGCTGCCTTTTGCGCGCAGAAGGACCAAGCCGGTCGGTGAGGTCAGTTCCGGCGCGGCAAGGTAACGAGCGGAGGGAGCCATGGACACCTACAAGAGATTGGCACGCCTCTTCAAAGTTCTGGCCCATCCCGTTCGCCTGCGCATCCTGTACGCACTACAAAACGGGGACCAGTATGTAGACCATCTGTGCCTGACTTTGGGCCGCCGCCAGGCCAACATCTCCCAACACCTGGCGGTGCTACGCCAGGCGGGGCTGGTGACAGCATGCCGAGAGGGCAATCGAGTACGCTACTGCCTGCCCGGCAAAAAGGTGATCCAGCTCCTGAGCTCCCTCAGCACCGTTCCCCGCCAGGCCCCCGTGCCGAAGAGTCAAACCGTGTGGGTACGCTGCCACTGCCCGCGCTGCCAGCAACTCCGCGCCCAAGCAATGCGCATCACCATCTTGGTGACAGCCAGCGACTGCGGCCACCGCTTACAGATCACGGTGGCCTGGGCCGATGAGGGCCAGATATGCCTGTCTATCGCCGGAAGCTGCACAGCCGCGTTGAACCTGGGTGAAGCGCTGCCGCCGCTGGACCTGGTCGCCGAGTTGAACAAACCGCTGAACGAGACCCAGGTATACACCCTGGCCCCAGATTACCTCTGCCGGCCCAGTTGCCCGGTGCCTAATGCACTGATGGAGACATTACAAGCAGTGTCCAGGCTGGCCGCACCTTCCGCAAGTCGTGTCACCTTCGCCTCTGAAGCGGCCAACCTGCCGAAGGGGTGAACCATGATCCAGACCAAAACCATAGCCGATACCTTGACCGGTATCCGTTTCCTGCTGGGATTGTACCTGATATGGCTGAGTTTTCACGGCGGATCGCCAGCGTTGCCGACCGCTGCTCTGACGCTGTTGGCCGCCTGGATCAGCGACGTACTGGACGGCCCTCTGGCCCGTCGTGACCCGCGTGGCATCCACACCTGGATTGGAGACCACGATCTGGAAGCGGACATGACCGTGGCTCTGGGCGTGTGGGCCTACCTGACCCTGGCCGGGTTCATCTCCCCCTGGCTGGCCGTGGCCTACGTGGCCGCCGGAGCGGCGGCATTGTGGCACTTTGGCTCGGTCCACCTGGCCTGGGGACTACAGGCCCTGCCCTACGGCACTATGATTTGGACCGCGTGGCGGATGGCGCCCCCATACGGGATGCTGCTCGTGGGATGGATCGGCCTGGTGGTCATCGCCACCTGGCCGCGTTTTCCACGCCAGACCGTGCCCGAGTTCCTGGATGGAATGCGCGGTCTCTGGCGACGACATTGAGAGGAGAAAAAGATGTTAACTCAAGAAAGGATTATGGATGCCCTGCGGCCGGTGATTGATCCAGAGATTGGGATGAGCGTGGTGGACCTGGGGATGATTCGGGAGATCGCCATCGAGGGAGACACGGTGGAAATCAAGATGGTGCTCACCGCCCCCTTCTGCCCCCTGGCGGACATGATCACCGCTCAGGTGCGCCAGGCAGCGGCGGCTGTGCCGGGGGTCAAAGAGGCGAAGGTGACTCTGCTCGACGAGCCGTGGAATCCGGCGTGGATGCAGCGGGGGGCATAAGGTCCTGCTGAAGGGTGGTATGCCGATCAGCGTTGTACGGGGATGAATGTTCGCCATTGAGACCGAGAATTTGACCAAAACCTACGGCTCCCTGACCGCCGTGGACCACATCTCCTTCGCGGTACAAGAGGGCGAGGTCTTCGCCTTCCTGGGCCCCAATGGCGCAGGGAAGACGACCACCATCCGCCTGCTGACCGGACTTTCGCGGCCCACGGCGGGCAAGGCCCGCGTCCTGGGACTGGACCTGCACCGCGAACTGCCGCGCATCAAAAAACAAGTGGGCGTGGTGCCAGAGCGATCCAATCTCTACGATGAACTCTCCGCGCGGGACAACCTGATCTTCACTGGCCAGCTTTATGGCGTACCCCGTGCGGAACGAGCTCAGCGGGCCAATGAGTTGCTGCATCGCTTCCGGCTGGAAGACAAACGGGATGTCCCTTTCGCCCACCTCTCGCGGGGGATGAAGCGAGCGCTGACCATTGCCGCCGCCCTGATCCACCGTCCCCGCCTCCTCTTCCTGGATGAGCCGACGGTAGGGCTGGACGTGGTCAGCGCGCGGGGGTTACGCGCCCTCATCGAGCGGCTGCGGCAGGAGGGAGTGACCATCTTCCTGACCACCCACTACCTGGAAGAAGCAGAGCGGCTGGCCGATCGAGTGGCCCTTATCGTGCGCGGACGCATCGTCGCCCTGGACACGGTCGAGGGGCTCAAATCGCGGGTGAGCGGGGGAGCGACCGTGGAAGTGCGTCTGGCAGGCCCTTCCGGCGAGGAGCGGCTGCGCTTTCGCGGGGAGGACGTGGAAAGCGCAGTGCGTGTGACCCTGGACCACGCCGCAGCGGAGAGTAAACGAGTGATGGCGGTGAACACCATCCAGCCTACCCTGGAAGAGGCTTTCATCGAACTCACCGGCTTGAGTGTCGAGGTGATGCTGGCCGAAAAGGGGAACCGATGATATGGCGTGACGATTTGCGCGGCATCTGCTACATCGCCCTCAAGGACATGAGAGCCTATTACCTCAAGCCGCCCAACATCAGTTGGGGCATGCTGTTCCCCGCCGCCCTGATTCTGGCCTTCGCCATCCGCACCCCGGGCGACCTGCGGGCCCTGGCCCCCGGCCTGGTGGCCATGACCGCTCTCTTCAGTGCCACCTCGATGGAGGCCATCGTCATCACCTTCGAGCGGCGCATCGGGGCGTTGGAGCGGCTGCTGTTGGCCCCCCTCACCCTACCGGCTGTGCTGGCCGGAAAAGTGGTGGGTGGGGTACTTTTTGGCCTGTTGATCAGCGGACTGGTACTGATCGGGGTGACCATAGGCTTTAGCCTGGCGATGTGGCGGCTGGCACCGGCCCTGCTCGCCCTGTTGCTGAGCACAACCGCCTTTTCGACCTTGGGCGCTCTCGTCTCAGTGGCGGTGCAAGAAGTGTTCGAGGCTCAGACCCTGGCCAACTTCTTCCGCTTTCCCATGATTTTCCTGGGCGGGGTATTCGTGCCCCTGACCGATCTGCCACCGGCGTTGCAAGTGCTGGCCCGCGCCCTGCCCCTCACCTACAGCGTGGAGGCCCTTCGGGCCACACTGCTGGGCACGGTATCCGCCCAAACCGCCCTGGACCTGGGCGCGCTGGCCGGGTTCACCCTGCTCTTCTTCGCCCTGGCCGTCTGGATTTTGCAACGACGCATTGATTAGAAGCGGAGCGGATAGCCTTATCCGCCCTATGGCTGACACGGCGGTCAGCCCCTGCAACTTCGCACTGATATACCAGGAGGACCGAAGATGAAAAAAGACGATGCCACCAAACCCGTAGAAATCTACAGCAAGGAAGGCTGCCCCTACACGCGAGCCCTGAAGCGCAAGCTAGACCACGACGGCGTGACCTATGTCGTGTATGATGTGCAGAAAGATGCCGCTAAAATGTACGAAATGCTACTCCTCAACGGAGGTCAGGGAAAAGTGCCGACCATTGTCTGGCCAGACAAGCGCGTGGAAGTCGGCTTCAACGGCACCTGACACGTGTAACGACGCCGACCGGTGGTCGGCAATAAAACCAGGTATTTTTAACCGCCGAGAACGCAGAGGCCGCAGAGGGATGATTTTGGCCCCGCCGAAGGGCCTGCCCTGAGCTCTGTCGAAGGGCCTGTCCTGAGCCCCGCCGAAGGGCCTGTCCTGAGCCCCGCCGAAGGGCCATTGTAGCGCAGGACTCCAGGTTTGAGCCTTGTCCGTAGGCCAGTTTCGCATCAGAGGGCTTTCGGCCCAGCCCTGGAAAGAGCCGTTCTGAATGCTCTGCGTTCTCCGCGAGCTCTGCGGTAAACAAGCACGAAAACTGATAAGGAGACGCGACTACGATGTTGATCGAAGAATACGACCTGGAGGTTTCTACGCCACCCTGCGAACCGGGAGCGGAGCGTTTCAGCGCTGTCGCCCGCCTGAAGACCGACATCCGTGAGGTACTGCCCTACCTGAACGCGACCCTGCGCGGCGCGGTCTACAACGCCGCCGTACCGGCCCTCACCTGGAAAAAGGGAGGCCACAACATCGCCTTTCACCCCTATCAAATTGCGGTCAGCAATGTGGAGGACCGCCAGGCGGCGATCAAAGAAGTGGAAGGGCTGATAAAATTGGTCAACCGCACCTGGGAGCGGCGAGACGAAATTGAGCCCGACTACGAGACCCATCGGCGCCCCACCTCCATGGAAGTCTACAAATTGCTCCCGCGCACCAATTGCAAGGCCTGCGGCGAGGCTACCTGTTTCGTCTTTGCCAACAAACTGGTAGCGGGCCACGTGAAACTGGAAGCCTGCACCACGCTGCAGGAACCACAATACGCCGCCCAACTAGCTCAACTGGCCGATATGCTGGCTGTGGACCTGCCGGCCATCGGCCCCAAGAAGTAAACGGCGGCTTCCATGGCCCACTGATCGAACTTGCCTCCGGAGGATAGCGTGAAAAAAACCGCGCTGTTGCTAACACTGTTGTTGCTGCTGATCGAGCTAGGTCTGTTGCTGCCCGCTGTCCAGGCCGACGGGCCGGTAGTGCGCCTTCTGTTTTTCTACTCCGAGGATTGTCCCCACTGCCGGGCGGTGATGGACGAAGTACTCCCGCCTTTACAGACGAAGTACGGGGAGCAACTGGAGATACGATTCATCGAAATCTCCACCGCCGAGAACTACGAGTGGCTGTTAGACATGGAAGCCGCCTACCGGATACCGGCGGATCAGGTGAGCATCCCGGAGGTCTTCATCGGCGATACAGCCCTCATCGGCGAGGACGAGATCCGCGCCCGGCTGGGTGAGACCATCGCTCGCTACCTGGCCGCCGGCGGGGTGGACTATCCGCCTCGCCCCAACGCCCCCCCTTTCCTGGAACCGACTATCAAAGTCTGCAAGCACTGCGGCGACGAGGAAGAACCGCCCCTGGTCATCACACCGCAACCCCAGGTGGCCTTCTACTACTTCTACGATCGCAAATGCGGCGAGTGCCTGACCGTTAAAGAAGAGGTAATTGCCCCTCTGCAAGCACAGTATGGCGCGCAGTTGCTGGTTGAGGAAAGGGACGTGGAAGGATCGGCGGACAACTACTCCCTGATGCGCGCCTTGGAACGGCAATACGGCCTGGAGGTAGGCGGTATGCCCGAGGTTTTCATCGGGGAACATGCCCTGGTAGGGGACAAGGAGATTGAGGCCCGTCTCGCCGACCTGGTAAGCATGTACCTGGCCCAGGGCGGAGTCGCCCTGCCGGAGGTGCAGGTCAGTCCCACTCCCTCGCCGACGGCGGGCGATGCCCCGACCATCCACCTGGCCTACTTCTACCAGGTCGGTTGCCGGGAGTGCGACCGCGCCGAGTTGGACCTGCGCTACCTCCAGCAACGCTATCCACTGGCAGTTGTCGAGTTCGACGTGCGGGAGCACTCGGCCCTGTGCGAATGGTTGGGCGCCCAAGCCGGGGTGCCGGAGGAAAAGCGCCTCACCGCCCCTGCCGTCTTCGTCGGCCACGAAGCCCTCATTGGCGAGGAGATCAACGCCCGCAGCCTGGAGGTGCTGGTGGAAAAGTACGTCACCATCGGCGCACCGCCCCTCTGGGAAGAGTTCGACCCTGTTGAGGCGGAGCAAAGCATCGTGGAGCGGTTCAAATCGCTGGGCGTACTGACCGTCGCCCTCGCCGGACTGATTGACGGCCTCAATCCCTGCGCCTTCGCCACCCTGATCTTCTTCGTCTCTTACCTCTCCATCAGCGGGCGCAAAGGGAAAGAGATACTAACCGTGGGAACAGCCTTCACGGTGGGCGTGTTTCTGGCCTACTTAGCGGTGGGGTTAGGCTTCCACCGCGTGCTGGGACTATTCGCCGAACTGTTGACCACCCTGGGACGCTGGCTCTACGGCCTGACAGCGGCCCTCTGTGCCGTGCTGGCCGTCATCAGCTTCCTGGATTTCCACAAGGCACGGCGCGGGGAAATCGGCGACATGGCCCTCAACCTGCCGCACGGACTGCGTATGCGCATCAACGCCATCATCCGCCGGGGACGCCGTTCGCGGGCCTTCGTGGCCGGCGCCTTCTTCACCGGCATCATCGTCTCGTTCCTGGAACTGGCCTGCACCGGACAGGTCTACCTGCCCACCATCATCTTCGTCATGAGCGTGCCGGAGATGCGCACCCGTGCGGCGTCATTCCTGCTGCTCTACAACCTGCTCTTCATCACCCCCTTGTTGGTGGTCTTCGTCCTGGTCTGGTACGGAACGGGAGCGAAGCAGTTGAGCGGCTTTCTGCAACGGCACGCGGCCACGATCAAATTGGGCATGACCCTGCTCTTTGCCGGGCTGGCCCTTTGGCTGATCTCCACTCTGCTGTGAACCATCCCGGCCTCGCTGCCCGGTCATCGAGGAGGAAGCAAAGCATGAAAAAAGCGCTGGTCATACCCCTGAGCGACGAAGAACTGCTGGAGCTCTGTCGCATCATCATTGATCAAGACAAAGAGGCAGCCCTGCAATTCATCGAACAGCATCTGAAAAAGAAGGCCAACGAGGCTCTCGAAGGTGGGTGAAAAGTGCTGATCGAAGTGCCTGGGGCAGGCATGCAACAAATCAGCGGCAGTCGTTTGTTCTAACAGAGCGGTTTTGCCAACCGCCGCAGAGAAAGACTGGCAGAGAATACCGATGAGCACATTAAGCTATCGTCAGATCCTGGTCGGGCGCTTCATGACCGGCATGGTCGGCCTGGACGAGATGTTCGCCGAGTTCTATAAGGCAGGGCGTGATCCGGATGAAGCACTGGTGCCAGAATTGCTGGCCCGGGCGCGGAAGGATAACTACATTCCCGTTGCTGGCGAAGCAGAATATGCCGAAGCTCTGCTACGGGAGTACCGCAAATATTGCGCGCAACAAGAAAGCGGCTGCACCTGCCGCACCGAGTACGGCACCTGGCGAGGCATCCCCCGCGAGCAGATCCCCTGGTTCCCCACCCTCTACGAGGACCTCTGCGACAATTGCGGCAAGTGCGTCTCCTTCTGCCCCGAGAAGGTGTTCGACTTTACCACGGACGACCGGAGAGTCTACGTGGCCTCACCTCTGAAGTGCCAGGTGGAATGCACCGAGTGCGCCCGCATCTGCCCCCAGAAAGCTATCTCCTTCCCGCCACGCACCGTGCTCCAAACTTTTGGCGGGTGATCGGCCACCGCGAGCTTTCCCTCTGACAACCTGTGCCACGGCGGATTCATCCTTTTGCCTTGACTTGACACAGTGGGTTTTCTGTGTTATACTATATGTGTCAGTCATATAGCAGACATTATCTTATTAAACGGAGGAGTCGCTCGATGTGTAACAGCCATCACAGGGAGCAAGACGAAAGCGAAGAGCACTGCTGTCCTGGAAGGGGGCGAGTGCGGGGTTTTATGCAGCCCTGGTTGCTGTTGCTCCTGGCTCAAAAGCCCGCCCACGGCTACGAACTCATGGAACGATTAGGCCAGGACGACGAGACCCCCGGCGCCGACCCTGGCCTGCTCTACCGCACGCTGCGCCAGTTCGAGCAGGAGGGATTAGTGCGTTCGTCGTGGGATACGGAAGGGAGTGGCCCAGCCCGCCGCGTGTACGAGATCACCGACGAGGGCCTGGAGTATCTGCACGCCTGGGCGGTGAACATCCGCAGGACGCGAGAGCGGTTAGACCGCTTCCTGGCCGAATACCAGGCACATTTCCAATCAGCAGAAGAAGGGAGGTGAACGATATGTGTGGACACGGTGGACCTCACGGTCATCCCGGCCACGGTGGCGGATGCTGCTGCGATCCCATGGCCTGGGGGCCTGGTTTTCCCTTCGGGCGACACTTCCCCACCCGCGAGGAACGCATCGCCTGGCTGGAGGAATACCTGAAGGAACTACAGGCCGAGGTCAAGGCCGTGGAAGAGCGCATCGCCGAGATGAAAGCGGCAGAGTAGAGGAGAGAAACGGTGTCGAATCTGAATTACGCCATCGAGGTGAACAACCTGACCAAGGTCTACGGCCGGCCCGGATCTGGCGTGCTGGCCGTGGACCACATCAACTTTGCGGTACGCCAGGGGGAGGTCTTCGGCTTCCTGGGACCCAACGGCGCTGGCAAGACCACCACCCAGCGCATGTTGACCACCCTCTTGGAGCCGACGGAGGGGCGCATCGTCATCTTCGGCCACGACCTGGCCCGCGAGGCCTACCCGGTCAAACGGCAAATGGGTCTGGTGCCGGAGGAGTCCAACGTCTACACCGAACTGACTGCCTGGGACAACCTGATGTTTACCGCCCAACTCTACCGCGTGCCCCGCGCCGAGCGGGCGGAGCGGGCGCAGCAGTTACTGGAAATCTTTGGTCTCTGGGAGAAGCGGGACGTCAAAGTGGAGAACTTTTCCAAGGGAATGCGCCGTCGCCTGAGCATTGCCATGGCCATCATCCACCGGCCGCCCCTTCTTTTCCTGGACGAGCCGACGCCAGGCCTGGATGTCCAGAGCGCCCGCGCCATACGGGACCTTATCCGCCAACTGAACGCCGAGGGGACGACGATTTTTCTGACTACTCACCAGATCGAGGAGGCCAATCAGCTTTGCGATCGGGTGGCGATCATCAACCACGGACGCATCGCCGCCATTGACACCCCGGAGCGACTGAAAGCCACTTTCCGGCGAGTGCAATCGGTAGAGGTAGCGTTGGAACCTCCCGAAGGTTTTGAACCTTCGGGAGGTTGGGGTGAGGCTCTGACAGCACTGCCTGGGGTGACCACGGCGGTCAAGTGGGGCGACAAGTGGCGGCTGTACACCGAAGACCCGTCGGCTTTACTGCCGCAGGTGACGGACTACGCCCGGGCGAACGAGCTGAAAGTGATCAGCCTCAGCACGCTGGGTCCCAGCTTGGAGGATGTCTTCCTGGAACTCACCGGCCAACAGGTAGGAACGGTGCGTCACGAAATACAGAACGACAGGCCCCGGCGACGAGGGATGAAAGGTCAGATGGGAGGTAGACGATGAAAGGCGGATGGCGGCAACGACTGCAAGACGAACTGGCCCAGGCCTGGGTGGTAATCGTGAAGGACATGAAAGTCCATTATCTCCGACCGGGGATGATCATGTTCGGCTTCATGATGCCCTTCTTCATGTTCTTCTCCTTTTCGGTGCGACGGGAGATGGGAGCGGCGCAGGGAGTCGCCCGCTTGCTGGCTCTAACCACCTTTTTCACCGCAGCTGCAGCCGGGCCGTTCATCATCCCCCTGGAGCGACGCCTGGGGACCTATGACCGGCTGTTGGCCGCGCCCATGTCGCTCCTGACTTTGTTGCTGGGCAAGGCATCAGTGGGTGCTCTTTTCGCCATCGGCGTGTCCATATTCTCATTGCTCGTCGGCGTATTGGCTTTCGGGGCGACCATTGCCCAGCCCTGGCTGTTGGTGGCTGGGGTGATCCTGGGTTCCTTCTCCTTCTCTGCCCTGGGATTGATCTTCGGCTCCATCCCCACCCGCAATCCGGGCGATGTGCAGATGCCCAGTACACTCCTGCGCTGGGGACTGCTGTTCATCAGCGGCACTTTCATCCCCCTGACGGAGATGGCCCCGGCGGCGCGGACCGTGGCCTACCTCTCGCCGCTGACCTACGCCCAGGACCTGATGAACTACGCCGTGCTGGGCGTGGGCCTGCTCAACCCTTGGCTGGACCTGCTGGTGCTGCTAGTCAGCGGTGTCCTGTTCATGGTACCGCCGGTGTGGATGCATCAACGAGCACGGCGACTGGGGTATTGATCAACTCCTCTGTCATTTTGGACGCCGATGACGAGAGCCTGGGCAGTGCTACAGCGACGTATCATGCTACCCACTCCTCTAATTGAAAATCCTCAGCAAAAGGATTGACAAATCGCACCCCTTCAACCACCATCCCAACCCGAAAATCTTCGCTGAAGACGACGGGAATCTGGTTCAGTCGGGCCACCGCCCATACTTGCGCATCCCAGAAGTTGAACTGATGATCTCGCACCCCACGAGCGGCCTCCAAGACTACCATTCCGGTCAGATCGAGAACTATCCAGGACTGGAGATAGTTCTTAATACGTTCATAAGCCTCATCCACCGTCAATGGCGCGGCTATCTTGCGGGTCACGGCCACAAAGAACTCCGAGAGAACCTGGCTACTGATTGCACCCACTCCAGTAGTCACCAGACGATCCAATACCTCCAGGGCCTGTAGCTGCTTCTGTGGTTCAGACCGATCATAGGCATAGACCAGCACGTTGGTGTCCACGAAAATACTAGCGCTCATATAGGTCCTCCCGAAGCCAAGTCCTGCCCCCAGGTACAGGTCCCTGTTGAACCAGGTTATTTATAAAGGCCTTCTCCTCTTGCCATGCATTCAGGTCACGGCGGGGGAAGAGAATAACCCTCACCTGTTGCTCGACAGCGCGGCGAATAATCTCCGCTTCTGTCAAACCCGTGATGCGGGCCAGTCGCTTGAGCAGCGCCTCTTGCCGGGGTTCAATATAGATTTGTTTGCGGACCATGCGAGTCATCGCGGACACCTCCTTCATCAGGCATATATACATCGTATTATACATCATTATCGCGCACTGTCAACCGACACGACAGAACGCAAGCCTCATCACGCCGCCGTGAACCGGCGGCGCTGTAAAGACTCATCTCCCACTACGCACCGCTGAACAGTTACGAAAATTTTAAGAATAACCCCTTGACACACTTCCCAAAATATGATATACTATTTTTGGGAGCGCTCCCAAAAGAATATTCCAAGCCTGTCCAACAAATGCCCACTCGATTTTTGTGGTATTTTGTTGGGAGCGCTCCCAGGAGTGAGTCATGCCCCCTACCCTAGAAGAAGTCGCCCAGATAGCTGGCGTTTCTCGCTCCACCGTCTCGCGCGTGATCAATAACCACCCCAACGTCCGCGCCGAGACCAGAGAGCGAGTCTGGCAGGCGATCCAGGAGTGCGGCTATCAACCTCACGCCGTAGCTCGCAGTCTGGTCACCAATCGCACTCGTATTGTTGGCATGGTAATCCCCGAAACGGTGACCACTCTTTTCACCGATCCCTTCTTCCCCCTCCTGTTGCAAGGAGCTACCGAAGCCTGCAACACCCATCACTACCAATTGCTGCTCTCCCTGTTTAACGATCCCACTGGCCAGGAAAAGACGTACCAGCGTGTGATGCGCAGTGGCTATGTGGACGGTGTGATCGTGGCCTCCGCCTCCCTGCAAGACCCCGTTATCCCCTCTCTGCTGCGCGATGGTATCCCCTTCGTCTCCGTGGGACGACATCCCGACGAACAAATCAACTACGTGGACGTGGACAACGTCAACGGGGCGCGGATGGCGGTTGAGCACCTGATCCAACTAGGACACCGTCGCATCGGCACCATCACCGGCCCGCTGGACATGATCTCTGGGCAAGACCGTCTGCGCGGCTATCGTCAAGCCTTGGCAGCCCACGATCTCCCTATTGAGGAAGAGCTGATTGTCGAGGGCGATTTCAGAGAGAGCGGCGGTGTGGCGGGCATGCAGCGTTTGCTCTCTGCTTCTCCCAGTGCTGTATTTGTCGCCAGCGATATAATGGCTCTCGGTGCTCTAAAGGCGCTCCGCCAGGAGAACTTGAGAGTGCCTCAAGATATATCCCTGGTCGGCTTCGATGATATTCCCCTTGCCTCAGCGCTCGAACCGCCGCTGACCACCGTGCGCCAGCCCGTCAGGCGGATGGGGGCTTTAGCGGTGGAGATGCTGCTCGACTTAATCGAGCACCCCGGTGCCGGACCCAGGCGGATCGTTTTACCGACCCAACTCGTGATCCGCAAATCATGTCGCGAGAAGGAGGTGATGAGCTCCTGAAAAGAACAGCTAATGTGCGTGTTGGTTGGTCGGTTTCCATAAATTAGCATCCAAAAATAGGAGGAGATAGAAATGCGAGGAAGCAAATTTCTCACCGTGGTTGGCCTGCTGACCATCGCGGCCCTTGTATTAGCAGCCTGCCAACCGGCAACCGTCGAGGTCACACGCATCGTCACAGAGGAAAAAGAGGTCGAGGTCACACGCATTGTGGCCGGTACCCCTGTGGTAGAAGTGGTCACGGCCACCCCAGCGCCCGCCGAGGAAGCCGAGGTCACCTACCCCCGCAACGAAACCCTTTACACCAGCGGCAAGCAGTGGGGACCGCCCACATCCTGGAACCCGCTCCAGCCCGGTTCCTACGCCATGGGGGTGATTGGCCTCTGCAATGAGACCCTCTTCCTCTACGACCCGCTGAAGAACGAGTACATCCCCTGGCTGGCCGAGAGCGGCGATTGGGTGGGTGACAACGTCTACGAGGTAAAACTCCGCCAGGGCGTCCAGTGGAGCGACGGCGAGCCCTTCACCTCCGCCGATGTCGTCTACACCTTCGAACTGGGCAAACTGGATGGTGTCTATTACAAGCCGCTGTGGGACTGGCTGGATAAGGTGGAGGCGGTGGACGAGTACACGGTACAGTTCACCTTCAAGGAAGTCCGCTACCAGGAGTGGGGGAACACCCTGTACTCCGTGGCCATGGTCCCCAAGCACCTCTGGGAAGGTCGCTCAGAGGAGGACATCGTCAATGGCGACAATCTGCCCCCGGTGGGGACGGGTGCCTACCTCTACGAGACCCACTCCGAGGACCGCATGGTCTGGAAGCGGAACGAGGGCTGGTGGGCGAAGGATGCCCTGGGCCTCTCCGTCGGTCCCAAGTACATCGTGGATATCGTCAACCCCAGCAACAACGTGGCTCTGGGCCTGTTCCTGAAGGGCGAAATGGACCTGAGCAACAACTTCCTGCCCGGCATCGCCACCCTGGTGGAGGGCGGTTACGGCGTTCAGACCTGGTATGACGATCCGCCTTACATGCTCTCCGCTAACACTGCCTTCCTGTTCATGAACACCACCAAGAAGCCGATGGACGACCCGGCCTTCCGCAAGGCGATGGCCTACGCCGTGGACGTGGATGAGATCGTCACCAAAGTCTACGGTAACATCGTCCAAAAGTGCAACCCGACCGGTCTTCTCCCCGTCTGGGAGCAGTATGTGGACCAAGACGTGGTTGATGAGCTGGGCTTCACGTATGACCCAGACAAGGCTCGGTCTATCCTGGCTGAGGCCGGTTACCAGGACGTAGACGGGGACGGCTTCGTGGAAGCGCCCGATGGCTCCAAGATCGAGCTGAAGATCATCGTCCCCTTCGGGTGGACGGACTGGATGGAGTCCATCAAGGTCGTCGCCAACGGCGCCCAGGCAGTGGGGATCAACCTCCAGCCAGACTTCCCGGACTTTGGCGGATACTGGGACCAGCTCACCGGTGGCACCTTTGATATGGCCATCAACAACTTTGGTTCCAACATGAGTGACACCCCCTGGACCTTCTACTTCTGGCTCTTCCGCAATCCCATCACCGATGTCATGAGCAATGGGAACTTTGGCCGGTACGACAATCCCGAGGTCTTCGACCTGGTAGTTGAACTGGACAAGACCCCCATTGATCCGGAGGCCATGAAGCCCGTCATTGCCGAGATCCAGCGGATCCAGTTGACCGATATGCCAGCGGTGCCGCTCTGGTACAACGGCCTGTGGGCTCAGTGGAACAGCACCTATTGGACCAACTGGCCATCCGCCCAGGAGGGTGCCCCCAAGTACCTGCCTTGCACCTGGAACGGTTACTGGAACATGACTGCCATCCTCATGCTCACCGAGCTGGAGCCGGTCCAGTAAGCTGTAGCTCCTGTGGGTCGCCCCTTCTTCACCCTGAGGGAGGGGCGACCCTTTCTAATAGCGGGGATGGCTTCGGACAGAGGCCAGAGTCCTTTCCCCGGTGCTACTGGCCGGCTCTCCGAGTCAATTACCCCCCAGCAACGAGAGTAGAACTCTCTTCACGCCTCCCTTACGCCTGAAGGAGTCACAATGAGACGTTATTTAGGAAGAAAACTGCTGATATATTTGCTTACTTTTTTTGTCGCGGTGACCATAGACTGGCTCATCCCCCGCTTCATGCCGGGCAACCCGGTGGATACGATGCTGGCCCGTATGGCCCTGCGCGCTGACTCAGCCGAGGTGCTGCGCAGTTACTACATCCGCGCCTTCAAACTGGACCTTCCTCTCTGGCAACAGTATCTGAATTTTTGGGCTGCCCTGTTCCGGGGGGATTTGGGGATCAGCACCTGGTTGTTCCCACAGCCGGTATTCCAGATCATCAAGCGGGCAGTGCCTTATGACCTCTTCCTCCTGCTCCCGGCCATCATCCTCAGTTGGATTGCCGGGAACCGGGTGGGGGCCATTGCCGCGCGGGTCCGCTGGCTGGATAACACCATCCTTCCTCTGGGCTATATCCTGACGGCGAGCCCGTATATGTGGCTGGCCATTGTGCTGGCCTGGGCCCTGGGCAACGTGGCTGGCATCTTCCCTATCGCCGGTGCCTATGGCTTCGGGCTACGCCCCCATCTCTCCTGGCTTTTCATCAAGGATCTCCTGTGGCACTGGTTCCTGCCTTTCTCCTCGTTGTTCCTGGTAATGTTCGGCGGGTGGGCCATTGGCATGCGGAATATGATCATCTATGAACTGGAGTCGGAATACTCCCGCTATCTGGAATCCCTGGGCACGCCTCAGAGGCTGATCCGCAAGTATGCTTTCCGCAATGCCATGCTCCCCCAGATCACCGGGCTGGCCCTCCAACTGGGCGGCATCGTCGCCGGCGCCCTTGCCACGGAGATTGTCTTCGCCTACCCCGGCATCGGGTACATGATCCTCAATGCTGTGCAGAACCAGGATTACTTCCTGATCCAGGGTTGCTTTCTTTTCATCATCACTGGCGTTCTGCTGGCGAACTTTATCATTGACCTGGTCTACATTGTGGTGGATCCGCGGACGAGATTAGGGATGACGGGAGAATAGCGATGGCGCAAGAACGGCCTAAAGAGGTCCGAAGCGAATTTCTTTACTTCGCCCTGCGAAACCGCAAACTGCGGGTCGGTTTGGGCATCCTTGTCTTCTTTTTGCTCTTTGCGATTATCGGTCCGTTTTTAACCGAATATGACCCCAACACCTATGCGGGCCCCTCGGCGCAACCGCCCTCATCGGAGTTCTGGTTCGGGACCACCACCTTCGGTCAGGATGTTTACAGCCAGTTCGCCCATGGCCTGCGGTCCACCTTCATCGTGGGGCTGATCGGTGGTGGGATTGGTACCCTGGTCGGTGTGGTGATCGGCCTCCTGGCCGGCTATCGAGGCGGGATGGTGGATGAGATTCTCAATATGCTCACGAACATCGTTCTCATCATCCCCACGTTATCAGTCCTCATCATCATCGCTGCTTACCTGGCGGTGCGAGGTATCCTCACCGAGAGCGTGTTCATCGGGCTGACGGCCTGGCCGTGGGCAGCGCGGGCTATCCGCGCCCAGACCTTCTCCCTGCGCACGCGGGAATTCGTGGACCTGGCCCGGATGAGTGGTCGCAGCTCCCTGCGGATTGTGTTCACGGAGATCGCACCGAACATGATGTCCTACCTGTTTCTGGTCTTTATCCTCCAGTTCGGCGGCGCCATTCTCAATGCGGCCACGCTGGACTTCATCGGCCTCGGTCCCACGCGGGGGATGTCCCTGGGGCTGATGATGAACAACGCCGTCCTGTGGGCCGCTCTGCAATTGGGGATGTGGTGGTGGCTGATCCCGCCGGGCGCGGCTATCGCCGCCATTGTCGGGGCGCTTTACGTCATGAACGTCGGGCTGGATGAAGTTTTCAACCCCAAACTCAGGGAGATGTGAGATCGTGAGTCTACAAGTAGAAAACCTTACTGTCTATTATCGAACCCTAAGAGGGGATGTGCAGGCCCTGGAGAACGCTACCTTCACCATCGCCGATGGGGAGATTATGGGTCTGGCCGGCGAATCGGGTTGCGGCAAGACCACCCTCGGCCACAGCCTGATCTATTTGAAACCGCCCATGCGCTTCATCGAGGGCCGGGTGACCCTCGACAACGAAGAATTGCCCATCTGGGATATGGAGAGAATGAATGAGTTCAGGTTCAAAAAAATCTCCATCATCCCCCAGTACGCGATGAACGCCATGAACCCCACTCGTAAAATCGGAAAGATGACCGCCGAGATCCTCGAATCGCGGAAAGTGAGCTATAAAGCCACCCTCCCTGAGTTGAAGAGGAGACTGGACCTGGTCGAACTGTCTCACGATGTGTTGAACATGTACCCCATAGAGCTATCCGGGGGGATGAAGCAGAGAATGGTGATGGTGCTATCCACGTTGCTAAACCCCTCCCTGCTCATCGCCGACGAGATAACCTCGGCCCTGGATGTTTCGACGCAGAAGGCCGTGGCGGAAATGCTCGTCGGGTTCCGCGATCGGGGCTTTGTGAAAAGCCTGATGGTCATCACCCACGACATCTCGATTCTTTATCAGATAGCCGACAGCATCATGATAATGTACGCGGGACAACTGGCGGAGAAAGCCTCTACTCAGGTGATTATCCACAATCCACGGCATCCCTATACGAAAATGTTAATCGGTTCCTTGCCCAAAGTAGGGGTCAAGCATTCCAAACAGCGGCTGGCGGGCATTCCCGGCAAACCTCCGCTGCTCCTCAATCCCCCGGTGGGGTGCCGTTTCCGAGAACGATGTCCCGTCGCTTTTGACAAATGCTTCGATGTGCCGCCGTTCATCGAGATCGAACCAGGCCACTTCGTCGCTTGCTGGAAGGAGTTCGAATCGAATGCTTAAGCTGGACGGAGTATCGAAAGTATACAGGGTTGGAACCTTCGGTGGAAAAGAGCTCCACGCCGTAAGTAATGTCAGTTTCGAGGTCCCCGATGGAGAGGTTGTTTCTCTGATTGGCGAAAGTGGAAGCGGAAAAACCACTATAGGCAGGATGATTTTGCGCCTCACGCCCATAACTTCGGGTACCATCAGCTTTAACGGTGTTGATATTTCCACCTTGCAAGGAGAGGCGCTGAAAGATTACTACCGACAGGTACAGGGTGTTTTCCAGGACCCTTTTAGCTCTTATAACCCCATTTTCAAAGCCGACCGCATCTTCAGGATCGTCAGGGAAGAGTTCTTCCCCGGCATGAAGGACCAGGAGTGGAACGGCAAGTTAGAGGACTCTCTGAAGGCTGTCGGCCTGAACCCCGCTCATGTCTTAAACAAGTTCCCCCATCAGCTCAGTGGTGGACAGCTCCAGCGGTTCCTCATCGCCCGCGCGCTGCTGCTGGACATTCAATTCCTCGTGGCCGACGAGATTATCAGCATGCTCGACGCCTCCACGCGGATTGATGTCCTCAACCTGCTGGCAGACCTCAAAGAGTCCCGGGGCCTGTCCATCCTTTTCATCACGCACGATCTCTCGCTGGGCTACTACATCAGCGAGCACGCGGTGATCCTCTATCGAGGCTGTGTGGTGGAAATGGGCTCGACGGATAGGCTATACAACACTCCGCTGCACCCCTATACCAGGATGCTCATGGCCGCGGTCCCGCGCCTGGACAAGAAATGGGAAAAGGTGGAGGTCGAGCTGAGGGGAAAGCAGTCGCAGATAACCACCGGCTGTGTGTACTACGACAGATGTCCAGAGGCGGAGAGAAGCGCAGACTGTCTCACGCACAGGCCCCCTCTGGTCCAGGTGGAAGACGACCATTTTGTGGCCTGCAGCCGCTACATGGAATAAGCCGGGCAGGAAACAAGGAGAAAGGATGTCAACAGCGAAGATCATTGGACCTGAATTACCCAACATCCCCTGGGAAGAGCGGCCTCGCGGATGCCGTGACGTGGTCTGGCGCTCGGAGAGAAACCCCATCATCACGCGCGAGGCGGTACCCAACACAAACAGCATCTTCAACAGCGCTGTTGTCCCCTTCGAGGACGGCTTTGCCGGCGTGTTCCGCTGCGATAACACGGCCCGAGTGATGCAGCTCCACGCCGGAATGAGCCAGGACGGTATCCACTGGGAGATAGAGCCGCAGCGCATTCAGTTCCAGTGTGACGATGATGAAATCGGTCATTTCGTCTACGGCTATGATCCCCGGGTGTGCTGGCTGGAGGATAGGTACTACGTTACCTGGTGTAACGGTTACCACGGCCCGACCATAGGCGTGGGTTACACCTATGATTTCAAGACCTTTTATCAGATGGAAAACGCTTTCCTGCCATATAACAGAAACGGGGTGCTTTTCCCGCGCAAGATAAACGGCAAGTTCGCCATGCTCAGCCGGCCCAGCGATAGAGGGCACACCCCCTTTGGCGACATCTTCTACAGCGAAAGCCCCGATATGATTCACTGGGGACACCACAGGCATGTCATGTCGCCCGTGGGGGGCTGGCAATCCACCAAGATCGGCGCGGGACCGACCCCCATAGAGACGACCGAAGGGTGGCTGCTGATTTACCACGGGGTGCTGACCTCGTGTAACGGGTTCGTATACAGCTTCGGCGCGGCGCTCCTGGATTTAGAACAGCCCTGGCGGGTCATCCACAGAACGCGCCCTTACCTGCTCAATCCCAGGGAATACTACGAATGTGTCGGCGATGTGCCCAACGTGGTCTTTCCCTGCGCCGCTTTATGCGACCCGCCGACGGGGCGCATAGCCATTTACTACGGCGGGGCGGATACGGTCACCTGTCTGGCCTATGCGTACTTTGACGAGTTGATGGATTTCATCAAGGGAAACTCCCTCTGAGAGTTACAGATCCGACACCTCGTGCCGGGTCCCCAGCGAAGAGCAGCAGACCTGAGCGCGCTCATAACAGCGAGTGTGGTATTCTGCACACTCGTTTTTGCGCATTTTGCCAGTAGGGACAGGTCTTGCACCTGCCTGCCTTCGGCGTGCTCGGCGGTCTCTGCGGTAAAAAGCTCTGAGCATTGGCGGAGACGTGAAGTGAGCGAATTGAAAATCTGTGTCATCGGCGGAGGCAGCACCTATACCCCGGAGCTCATCGAAGGTTTCATCGAGAAAAGGGATGAGTTGCCGGTGAGCACCATCGCCCTGATGGACATCGACGAGGAGCGGTTGCGCGTGGTGGGCGGGCTGACCGAGCGCATGTTGCGCGCCGCCGGAGCCGACATCGAGCTAAAGCTCACCACGCGGCGGGAAGAGGCGCTGGCGGGAGCCGACTACGTCATCACCCAGATTCGCGTGGGAGGGTTGGCCTGCCGCATCCGGGACGAGAAGATACCCCTTCAATTCGGTGTGGTGGGCCAAGAGACCACCGGGCCCGGCGGCTTTGCCAAAGCTCTGCGCACCATCCCCGTGCTCCTGGACATCGCTCACGACATAGCCGAGGTGGCCCCCGAGGCCCGGCTCATCAATTTCACCAACCCTTCGGGCCTTATCACCGAGGCCCTGCTCAAATACAGCGAGGTGCCCACCATCGGCCTGTGCAACTCACCTTTCGGGTTCCAGCAGGGCATCGCGCGGCAACTGGGCGTGGCACCCCAGCGCATCCGGCTGGACTACGTGGGTCTGAACCATTTGAGCTGGATTCGCGGCGTGCAGTTGGACGGCGAGGACGTCTTCGCTCAGGTGCTGGAGGGCGCTATTGCCCAGGCCAGAGCGGGCGAATCCCCCTTCTCTCCTCAGCTCCTGGAGACGCTGGGCATGATCCCCAGCTATTACCTGCGCTATTACTACCATCACGATCAGGTGCTGGACGAGCAGCGCCGGGCGGAGAAAACCAGAGGAGAGGAGGTGCAGGAGATCGAAGCCCGCCTGTTGGAGCTCTACGCCGATCCCAACCTGAAGCACAAGCCCCCGTTGCTAGAGAAGCGCGGTGGAGCTTACTACTCCACCGTGGCCGTGGCCGTCATCAACGCCCTGCATCACGACGCGGGAGAGGTGCACATAGTCAACACGCGCAACAACGGCGCTCTGCCCGATCTCCCACCGCACTGTGTGGTGGAGTTGCCTGCGGTAATCAACAGAAGCGGCGCACAAGCGCTGCCCGTGGCCCCCATGCCCCCCTCCATTCGGGGCTTAGTCCAGGCCGTCAAAGCCTACGAGGAGCTGACGGTGCAGGCGGCGGCAGAGGGAGACGAGCGAGCGGCCCTACAGGCCCTTCTGACCCATCCCCTGGTGCCCTCTTTTGCCGTGGCCCACAGACTGTGGACGGCCATCAGGGAAGCCAACCGGGCCTACCTGCCCCAATTCGAGAGGAGCACATGAGTCTCGTTCTGGGTGTGGACGCTGGCGCAAGCAAGACCTTCGCCCTGGTCGCCGATGACGAGGGCCACATCCTGGGCTTTGGTCAGGGTGGACCGGGCAATCACCAGGCAGTCGGGCTGGAGCCAGCCCTGACCGAGATACGCCGGGCCTGCGAGGAAGCCTTGACTCAGGCCAGTGTGTCTCCTCCCGTGGATTTTGGCTTCTTCGGCCTGGCCGGAGCAGACCTGCCCGTGGATTTCGCCCTCCTCACCCCGGCGCTTGAGGGCATGAACCTGGCCCGGCGGGTGCGCATCAAAAACGACACCATGGTCGCCCTGCGGGCCGGTCTCAAGCGCCGTTGGGGGGTGGCCGTCATCTGCGGCACCGGCTTCAACGCTGGCGGCATCGGCCCCGACGGGCGGGAGGTGCAACTGCCGGGCCTGGGAGCATTGTCGGGTGATTGGGGCGGGGGCAGCGACATCGCCCAGGAGGTAATCCGCCTCATCTGCCGCGCCTGGGACGGGCGAGGTCAGCCCACTATGCTGACGGAGATGGTGCTGGCAGCCCTGGGACTCCCCTCGGTGGAGGAGCTGATCTCCCAGCTCTACCAGAGCCAGCTTGACTACTATCCCGGCCAGTTCGATCAGCGCCGCTTGCTGGCCCTGGTGCCCCTGGTCTTCGAAGCGGCCTATGCCGGGGATCAGGTGGCCCAGGAGCTGCTGATGCGGGTGGGGACCGAGGTGGGCATCACGGCCAACGCCATCATCCAGCGGCTAGGAGTGGAAGCCGCAGATGTGGAAGTGGTGCTGGGGGGCAGCGTTTTCAAAGGCAAAGGACCGCTGTTGATAGACACGGTGACACAGGTGGTGCATCGCGTCGCTCCCCAGGCCACTATCGTCCTCCCGGAGTTCGAGCCGGTGGTAGGCGCCGTGCTCCTGGCCCTGGAAAATCTGGGGGTGGAGGTCAACGCGGGCATCTACGCCAACCTGCGGGCCAGCCTGCCGGACGAGTTGCGATCAGAGCAAATCCCGTGATCGCCGCCGTCTCCTTTTCCGTAGCCGCGCTTTCCATAGCGCGGGAGCGGGGCCGAGCGTACTGCTCAGACGCGGGACAGAATCCGCGCCTACCCTTATGCACCTTTTCCGTAGCCGCGCTTTCCATAGCGCGGGAGCGGGGCCGAGCTACCTCACCCATCGCAGGATGGAGAATCAATGATAGACAGGGACAAATATCTCCACCACCTACACGAAATCATGGCCTTCTGGATAAAGCACGGCCCGGACACCCGGCACGGCGGGTTCCACGGCGCTCTCGACCGGAGGGGCACCCCCCTACCCTCCCAACCGAAGAGCCTTGTGCAGCACGCCAGATTCCTCTGGGCCTTCTCGGCGGCCTACAGGGTTGACCCGCAGCCGGCATACCGCCAGATGGCGGACCACGCCTTTAGCTTCCTCCGGGAGCGTTTCTACGACCCGGTAAGACTGGGCTGGTACTACCTGGTCTCGGCGGAGGGCCTGCCCCTTAACAAGCAAAAGCATCTCTACGGGCAGAGCTTTGCCATCTACGGCCTGAGCGAATACTTCCTGGCCTTTGCTCACGAGGAAGCCCTTCAACTCGCCCTGCAGACCTTTGATGTTATAGACCAATTCGGTCACGATGACCAATGGAGAGGCTACCGGGAATCCTTCTCGGAGGAGTGGGAGCCCATACCCCAGCATCCGGACTATGGGGTGAGCGGGGATAGAAAAACCATGAACACCCATATCCACCTCCTGGAATCCCTCACCAACCTTTACCGGGCTTCTCAGGAGGCGCCAGTCAAAACTCGCCTGGAGGAGTTAATAGACCTGTGCACCCACACCATCACCGACGCCCGGAGGGGACGTGTCCACCTGTTCTTCGAACCCGATTGGACGCCTCTGCCCTCTCCCGTATCCTACGGACACGACATAGAACTGTCCTGGCTCCTCAGGGAAGCGGGCGACGTCTGCGGATTCGGCAATGCCCCCGCTATCCATGAGACCTCCCTGCGGCTGGCCGGGACAGTTCTCAGGAAGGGCCTCGACCGCGAAGACGGGGGTGTCTTTTACGAGGGCGACGAGAGCGGCCAGGTCACCGCGAAACAAAAAGTGTGGTGGGTCCAGGCCGAAGCCCTGGTGGGCTTTCTCAATGCCTACGCTTTAAGCGGCGACGAAAGTTTTCTAGATGCCTTCGCCCACGTCGAGGAATGGGTTTTCACCCGACAGGTGGACAGGGAATACGGCGAGTGGCACCAGGAGATCACCCCTGAGGGCGAATGCCGGGGCGAAAAGGGCAGCATCTGGAAAACGCCCTATCACAACGGACGGGCGTGTATGGAGATCGTGCACCACACTCCTTTTTCGATTCTGGACTCTGGCATTTTGGGCTCGTAGTCCAGCCTGGAGCTGGAAGCTCCAGGCTAAACAGTGGAAGGGCGCTGCAAGCGCCCTAAACGACCGTTCGAGCGCACCAATAGCCCGTCTTCAGCGGGCTTGGGCTGCTCAGCCCTGAGCCCTCGGCCTGAGCCGCGCCGAAGGCTTTAGCTCGGGGCGGCCGGGCGATTTCTATACCCGAAACAACTTCTTAAAGTTCATAAGTCGCGGGATGGTTCAGAATGGGTTGACACTTGAATCGGGCAGCATACTGTCAACGAATGGTGGAACGAATAAGCGAATGCCCATCATCGCGGTCTATTCGTTTATTCGTTGA
>JACIWR010000199.1 GCA_014360845.1 Anaerolineae bacterium | reverse complement strand
AAGAGTCCAGTACCGGCTCTTCAGGCCGGCGGCTGGACCAGCTCGACGCTAAGCTGCGCTAGAATATGCTGCCCAGCACGTCAGTATCAACTACGAGGAGGAGGGCTGGGCCCAGCAGGATGATGTAAATGGACGGGAAAATAAGCAAAATCAGGGGGATCATCATTTTAACCGGCGCTTTACGAGCCTGCTCCTCGGCTCGCTGGCGTCGTTTGATGCGCATTTGCTCCGATTGAATACGCAGCACTTTCGCAATGCTCACGCCCAACTGCTCGGCCTGGATCACCGCCGCCACGAAGCTGGACAAATCGGGCACGCCAATGCTATCGGCCATATCGCGCAGTGCCTCGCGGCGTAATTTGCCCAGCCGTATCTCTCTGTTAGCCCGCTCAAAAGCTCGACTCAGCTCGTTGTCCCACTTTTCCGTCACTTTGCTCATGGCGGCGTCGAACCCCAGACCAGCCTCCACGCAAATCGTCAAAAGGTCAAGAGCATCCGGCAAGTTGCGCACCACGTCTTCTTGTCGCCGTTTGATCTTGCTGCCCAGCCACGCCGTGGGCAGGTAGAAGCCCAGAGCGCCCACCAGGCCGCTGTACATCAGGCTTTGGCGGAGCGGCTGCCGCGACATGCTCATCAGCAGGAACACCAATGCCGCCATGAGTACCCCGGCCAGAGCACGAATGCCCCAGAACTCAGCGGGTCCCCAATTGTTGGGACGCCCGGCCAGCTCCAGTTTATGTCGCGTGGCCTCCAGCGATTGCTGGGGAGTAAACCGGGCGACAAATCTGGCCAGCCCTCCCAGCATTGGTTTGATAATGCGCTGGCTAAAGGGTTGGGAAAGCTCCAGCTCCTCCAAAGTCACCGGTTGGGCTCGACTACCATATTCCGCCAGCCGGGCTTCAACCTGTTCAGCAGTGCTCGGCCCTCTGACGCCGACAATAATTAAGATGATAGCCCCCAGCCCCATGGCCAAGGCCAGACCAATGATCAGCAGTAACTGAGTGCTCATCTTACCCTCTCCCCTACTACACCATCCACTCTTTTAGACATCAATGGTCACGATCTTCTTAATGGCAAAGAAGCCAGAAGCGATGATGGTCACCGCCACTATAATCATGATCCAGCCACACGTGGTCTGGAACATGCGCATGATGTAATCGCGGCTCATCAGGAACAAGAGGATGGTAATGGCCACCGGCAGAAAGCCAACGATGTACCCGGAGAGCATGGTCTGTCCGGTCAGCACTCGTATCTCACCTTGAATGCGTACCCGCTCTCGGATGGTGTAACTAATCGTGTCCAAAATCTCCGCCAGGTTTCCACCCACCTCATGCTGTACATTGATGGCCGTCACCATCAAGTCCAGGTCATCACTGCGAATGCGCCGCACCAAATTGGCCAGGGCATCCTCATAAGAAAGGCCCAACCCCACCTCTTTCACCACCCGGGCGAACTCTACCGAGATGGGGGGCGGCAATTCTTCCGAAACTGCCTCCATCGCCTGAAGCATACTATAACCCGAGCGCAGGCCGTTGACCAGCAAATTAAGAGCATCGCTGAGCTGGCTGTTGAAGGCGTTTAGTCGTCTCCTTTGCAACAGTCGCACCCACCAACGGGGCAGGAAAAAGCCCAGCACGGCTCCGGGCAAGGCAAAAGGCCAGCCTCGGAACATCACAGCGGCCAAGATGGCCACACCAACCACGCTGAGCAGATTCAGAATGATAAACTCGGTGACGGTCAATTTCAAATCAGCGCGGGCCAGCTCGGTGGCAATACCGCCGCCGACACCCCGCTTGGTCATTACCCTATCTATGTCCTCGGCAACACGCTTGAAAACCGGCTCCCCTCCCTCTGCCGGGGCCCGTTCGACGGTCGCCACGGGAGCGCCGGTATACTGCTCCAATCGCTCTTCGACAACGGCTTCCGGTCCACGCGCGGTGAGCAGTAAGCCCACGATGAACAGGATTACAGCCAAAGCGCCGACGACAATTACCACTAACAGGATGGGATTCATCGCAACTCCCTCCCTTTCAACCCATTAATCTCCTCTATCCAATCAACAGTAGTGTACCCGATCGGGCCGCCCCAAGGTCGGGCCCGTGGCCCGACGCGGATGGGGCGGGGCATGGGCCCGCCCTCGGTCCAGGGGACTTCAGCCCCGCGCGGCTTGGGGCTAACTGCACAGCTTGAAAAGTAGTTAACCGGTCGAGGGCCTCTACATCTAAAAGCGGAATCGCTCCCCCACGCCGAAGATGCTGGGAGGCAGATGGATATTGGCCGCTTCGATGCGTGGCATGAACTTGGGGCGAATGCCCGTAGGCCGCAGCCGACCGATGATCTTGCCCCCCTCCACACCCGTCTGCTCAAAGACGAAAATGTCCTGCATGACGATGACATCGCCCTCCATCCCTTGCACCTCGGTGATGTTCACCACCTTGCGCGAGCCATCGCGGAAACGGGCGGTGTGGATGATCAGGTCCAGGGCCGAAGCAATCTGCTCGCGAATAGCCCGTACCGGCAGATCCATGCCAGCCATCAGGCACATCGTCTCCAGACGGGAAAGGGTATCGCGCGGGCTGTTGGAGTGGGCGGTGGTCAGGGAGCCATCGTGACCGGTGTTCATAGCCTGCAGCATGTCCAGTGCCTCGCCGGCACGGCACTCACCTACAACGATGCGGTCGGGGCGCATTCGCAAGCTGTTGACCACCAGGTCCCGGATGGTGACCTCACCCTTGCCCTCGATGTTCGGGGGCCGCGATTCCAGGGTGACCACGTGGTCCTGTCGAAGCTGGAGCTCAGCCGCGTTCTCGATGGTGATGATGCGCTCGTCGTTGGGAATAAAGGCCGACAAGACGTTGAGGAACGTGGTTTTCCCCGAACCGGTACCACCGGAGACGACGATGTTCAGCCGCGCATAGACGCATGCCTTCAGGAATTCGACGGCCTCCGGGGTAATGGTGCCGTACTCGATGAGATCCTCCACCGTCAGAGGTGTCTTGGAGAACTTGCGGATGGTCAGCGTCGGTCCGTTGATGGCCAGCGGCGGGATGATGGCGTTCACACGAGAGCCATCGGGCAAACGGGCATCCACATAAGGCGAGCTCTCGTCAATGCGCCGGCCCAGAGGAGCGACGATACGGTCAATGATGCGCAAGGCGTGCTCATCGCTTTCGAAAGTCAGGGCCGTCTTCTCCAACTTGCCGTGGCGCTCAACGTAGATGCTCTTCGCGCCGTTGACCATGATTTCGGTGATGCTCTCATCGGCCAACAGGGGTTCGATGGGACCATAGCCCAGAATCTCGGCGACTATCTGCTCAAAGAGACGCTGACGCTCCGCCCGGCTGAGGATTATATTCTCCTCGACGAGAATAGAATCAAACAGCTCCTCAATGGTACTTCGCACCTCCTCGGTCTGGGAGATGTCCATCTTGGGGTCCAGTTCGGCGATGAGCCTGTTCTGAACCCGGGTTTTGAGGTCGAGATAGGCATCTCTGGCGGGAGCCGTCGGTTGGCGGCGTACCCGCAACTCGCGAAGCTTCGAAGGTCGTTCTGTCACAGGCTGTTGGGTTCTTTCAATACGCTTTAGCAGAGACATTGTTCTCACACTCCTCGCTCGACCATGGGTCGTCGTTTACGGGGATTCGGTCGGGCTATATTAGCGAAAAAGTCGCCCCAGTCGGGCCCGCGCCTGAGCTTCTTTGGGCTCCGCCTGGGCAGCGGCTTCTGCTTCCTTCTGGAAATCTTTGAGCAACACCTCACCCAAGTGGAACAGGGCTTGCGCCAAGGGATTGCGCCTATCGCCCAGCACAAAGGGCACGCCCTGGTTGATAGAAACTATGGCCGTCCGCTCTTCCAGCGGAATCTGCGCCGCCACGGGATGCTTGAGGTTTTCCTCAATAAGCTTGACGCTGATCCCGCCCCCTCGCCGGTCCACGCGATTGACGATGAGAATCAGCTTATCAGGAGGATAATCCAGGGCTTCGGTGACGTCAAAGAACAAGCGAGCATTTTTAATGGACGGCACGTCTGGCACGGTGATCAACAGAATGCGATCGGAGATGTCCAGTACTTGCAGCACCAAATCGTGCAAGGCCGTCCAGGTATCTACGATGATGTAATCGAACTCGGTACGCAGTTGCTCCAGAATGGCTTTCATGTGCTCCGGAGTGAGCAGGTCTGCCATCTCTGGCCTGGGAGGGGCCAACAAGGCCCTTACATCCGACTGATGGGGCAGCATGGCCGTCTCGATCAGATAAGAGTCCAGCTCCTCAAGTTGCGATGCCAGATCGGCTATACTGCGGGTAGCCTGCAAGTTCAACATCACGCCGACATCGCCGAACTGGAGGCTGGCGTCTACCAGGGCCACTTTGCCATCAGGCTCGGTAAGCTTTTGCAGCACCAGGGCCAGATTGACAGCGATCATGGTGCATCCCACGCCACCCTTGGGGCTGAAGACGGTGATTATCTTGCCCTGGTGAGAGGGTGCTGCACCCGGCGCGACCTCAGCTACGGGGCCGGCAACCTGGGGCATGGGTATCGCCGCCCGCCTACTGGCCGACATCTCATATACACGGCGAATGGTGGAGATGAGCTCGTCGCTGGTGAAAGGCTTGGTCAGAAAATCGCGAGCCCCGGCCAACATGGAGCGGCGCAGGTAGTCAGCCTCGCTCTGCACGGACATCATCACTACCTGGGCAAAAGGCACTTCCTGGGTAATGGCCTCGCTGGCAGTGATCCCGTCCATGCCCGGCATATTGATGTCCATCAACACGATGTGTGGCTGGTATTGCTTGGCCAGCTCAATCCCTTCTTCGCCACTGGTAGCGGCCCCGACGACCTCTATGTCGGTTTCAAAGTAGAGAAGTTTTTTCAGATTCTCTCTGGTCTCTGGAATGTCATCTACAATGAGAACGCGGATTTTCTCCTCAGTCATGCAAGTCGAACCCTCCCCAAAACCTCCCCACAACCAATCTCCGTCACGCTTTTCCTCTGGTGAGCGGCATACGAATCTGCTTCAGTGCTCGAATCGGCCAGTATATCCCTCAGCACGCCGTGGCGCACCACTGCCAGTAGCGAAGTGCCTTTGGGGCCGGAATCGGTAAGTATTTCCTGCCTCCTACGGAGCTTCTGCCGGCAGTGCTTCTCCCGGAGCTTCAAACTTGTTCTCCAGGCCGTATTCCAGTTTCGGTGGCGGAGCGATACCGAAGCGGCGGACCATGTACTCCAGGGTCACCGGTTCAGTGCTAAACAAATCATTGTCCCCGCCGGCCTCTCCGGAACGCAGGGCCAGGTCAATCAAAGCGCGGTTTTCCCTCGCCCACTTCAACACCAGGGCATCCTGCGGGGAAACGAGCAGGATGACCACGTTGTAGGTCCTCTCCCCGCTAGGCGCTGTGACCTGCGGCGGCCCTTCGCCTTCGCCGGGTACCGGAGTAGCCTCCACGGCCACTTCCTCGACAGGGAAAGGCACTCCCGCTCCCCAGGGGCCGACCATCAGCACCTCGGCGTTCTGCACTGTCAACTGGGTGACAGGCCGTTCTCTCTGCTCTCCCGTTGGCTGACATCCGGCCAAACAGTCCTCCCCGCCGGTCAGCACTACGGGGAGCTTCATCTGGTACTGAGCATCCAGGTCCACGAATGAGACCGAGACCAAGACATCCACCCGATCACCGGGCTGCAAAGCGTAAGCCACGCTCGAAAGCTCCGTCACCGGGAAGGCCACAGCTACTTTGCCTTTGGGAATGAGACAAGCGCCATCTAGACCCTGGCGTAGGATTTCCTCCCGCGAAGAAAGGAGGCTGAAGGAGACGGGTTGTCCACGGAGGATGGTCTCCATAGCAATGGGATGCTTGCCGGCACCCAAAATCTCGCTCTTGGTCAACACAACATCATCGGGGATATCCGTCTCCGGCACTTCCCACTCGGCTACGGCATCGGGGGAGATCTCGGTACAGCGGGGGATGTCCTGAACGGCGATGAGCACCTTGCGTGTCGGAACCGGAGGAGCTTCAGTAGCGACCGCGGCGGTTCCTTCGGGCACGACCTCCGCCCCTTCCTCCGCCGGTGGCGACGGCAAGCCTACCGTGAGTAAATAGAAAGCCACCAAACCGACCGTGGCCAGGATGAGGAGCCCTCCGACGATGATCAGGAACCGTCCACGACGCATGTTCTTCCTCCTCTCAGTTGTTGGTAATGTGGGAGAAATACTTGTCTATAATATACCATCTTATGCAAAAATGTCAAGGGGGTAGCAAGAAGTGCGACGCACTTCTTGAAAGGGCGTCGCACTTCGCACACCTCTTTGATGGCGTTCGCTTTATTTTATCAAACGGACAAATCCGCCGCCCTCCAAATATTCAGCCCGCCAGCTCGAAGTGTCGGTTTGGCTCGTCAAGTATACTGCTCTCAGATAGCCGCCGAAGAAATTATCCGGTATCTGAAAGATATTCTCACCCCATTTATTGCCCCTTGAAATTATGCCATACTCATGGAAATCGGGAACACCCTCCAGGTAGAAGTCTAATCCCCTGCACCCCCATCCGCTGACACATCTTGGTGCGTCTTGCTCCGCTTCACAAGCACTTCCACACGGGCAGTCGTTGTCGAAGTTGGATACTTTAATGTATACCCCTGCTTTCTCAGGAGGTATGTAGGCCAGGGTGACGGTGAAGGTGGTGTCAGTATTCACGTTCAGCGGCAGGTAGCCGATAGCAGTGACCACCACCCCACCGGAGGACTGGAGCTCGGGGTTTTCCAAAAGCATCACGTTGCGCTCGTTCACGTTCTTGGGCAGTGCCCTTTGCGGTCCAGCCCATATATCAAACCCGTTCTCGCTGGAACCGTCGATGGCTTCCACCTCCAGAAAGAGGCTTCTGGCACCATTCTCGGCCACGGCTATGTCCGGACAACAGTAGCTGCAGTTTGTGCTATCGGCGTCCACGCAGGGGTTGAACCCAGCCGGCAACGTCCATTTCAGGTCGGTGTCGGCATCGCTTTCGGCGCCGCCTTTCGTGTACGTGGCGAGGTCGTGCCGGCTGCCCTCCGCATCCTCGTAGTACAAAGTGTAACGGGTGGTAGTGTTGTAAGCGGCCGTGTAGCTATTCGAATTACCAAAGGGTTCGCGGTTCTCGTCCATGCGCCAAAACCAGTATTCGTTGGCTGGATCCCCAGTAGGTATAAGGCAACCGTTCTTACGGTCCCGGCTGTCTGATGGCAATGCGCGGGTAGCCGTCCCTCCACCCACGAGTCTCACTTCTACCTCAGGCGGATCACCTGGGGGATTGGGCCTGTTGTAGCAGTCTGGGTCCAAGATCTCTACGAAGAGACGCGGGTGATCATCATCAAATCCGGGTGGTATCAGGATGCGGAAGGTATATTTTCCATCCATTTCATCCCGATAAGGATTGGGTGTACCGGGATCATCTGAATATAGTGGGGTAAAAGCATCTCCATAGTTGGTCCAGGTATTCGGCCCAAACACTGAGAGGTTGACCACGCCCTCTACCCCAGACTCGCCAGTCTGGCTGACGAACATCTCCACCGGTGACTTGTACTCAGCCACAGCCAAGGCCGGGATGAGCGCCTCATCGTAGCCGAATATCGGCATGAAAAACAGAGACTGCGTAAGGGTAGCTGTCACCGTCAGGCAATTGGTGGTCGTGAGAGTACCAGCGCCAGCTATAACAGCAGGGTCTACATTGGGGAAACCGTTGGCGTGGAAGAACTCAGTGGCCACCGTTTCAGCGGCTTCTAGGTTGGGGAGCTCGGTGACGGCAGCCAACGCTGCCGCGTCTACCGCTCTGGAGAGCTGGACGCGGCGCACGAAGATAACACCCAGGTCCAAGGCCAGCCCCAGCAGAGCGATGAACACTATCATGGCAACAGTTATGATCACGATGGCCTGTCCCCCTTCGGAACAAAGGCCCTTAGACCCTCCCGCAGATTCTGCAACGTGCGGTGGTGTTTTCCCCGGCAGCCCTTGATAGTCACCGCATATCTTCATCAACTGTCCTCTATTTTTCTCGTTCATCATCTTACCCACCACAGTAACCTCCTGCAAGCTCTGCAGCCTGGCATTTACTATCAGATACTTCTCGGGTGAAGCCGGAGCAAGCATCCTGAGTGAACCCTGGGAGAGGTTCTACAACTATTTGCAGGAAGAATCCCACCGAATGAATTCCGCCGAAATCCAGCTCAGATTTGGCCAGTCCCAATCAGTGAGGGACAC
>JACIWR010000198.1 GCA_014360845.1 Anaerolineae bacterium | reverse complement strand
TGGCCTGCAGTCGCACTGCGGGATCATGGTGTAAGACGGGCTTCCAGCCCGTCCCACGCAGGCTGGAAAGCCTGCGCTACTTTCCGCTGCCCACAGTTGCACTGCGGGATCATGGTGTAAGACGGGCTTCCAGCCCGTCCCACGCGGGCAGGAAAGCCTGCGCTACTTTCCGCTGCCCACAGTTGCACTGCGAGATCATGGCGTAAGACGGGCTTCCAGCCCGTCCTACGCAGGCAGGAAAGCCTGCGCTACTTTCCGCTGGCCCGCAGTTGCACTGTGGGACCATGCTCGCGGAGTACCACTTCGCGAGATCAGAAGAAAAATCAAGGTCGAGCAAGGATTCACACCGATAACCACGGGTTACCACCAAACTATTTTCCACTATCAATACGCAAAGAAAGTTGTGTTTACCACTTGACAGACAGCAACAAAAGAGGTATACTGTATACAATCGGTGCGGGGGTGCTCCCAGCGAGGGAGCAAGATACCAAAAGAAAGAGAGGGTGAGTCACATGTTGTTCCGAGAAAGGATCCGACAAGCGTATCCGCGACTATCTCCCAACAAGAAAAAGATTGCTGACTTCTTGATGGAGTCGCACCAGGACGCGGCTTTCATGACCGCCTCACAGCTAGCCCGCCACCTGGGGGTGGACGTGGCCACGGTGGTCCGCTTTGCCCAGGACATCGGCTACGCGGGCTACCCCGCCTTAGCGCGTGAGGTACGCAGTTTGGTCAAAGACGAGTTGCAAGCCGCCCACGAGTTTGCCGCTGGAGAGGTCAAAGCAGAAAACACTTTCACTCAAGTCCTGCTCAAGGAGCGCGATAACCTTGAACAATCCTTGATGAAAATCCCCGCCGAGACCGTCCAGCAAGCAGTAGACGCCTTGAAAGCGGCCAAACACATCTATATTATCGCCCAAGGAGAGGTTCTGGACCTGGCCCGCTTCTTCGCCACTCGCCTCCAGTTGCTGGGACTGCCGGTCGAGTCCGTCAGCGGCGACACGGCGGCCATAGCGCTGGCCCTGGAGAAGCTCAGCGCCGATGATGTCGTGGTCGGCGTCAGCCATTCCAAAGTGGCGGCAGAAACAGCCGGGGCGCTGCGATTCGCCAGCGAGCGAGGCGCTAAGACTATAGGCCTAGTCAGCACCCACGCCTCCCCAGTGGCCCACGTAGCCAGTCTGGTGATCATCTGTCCCAGCAAATCCATGACCGCAGCGCCATCTTTTGGGGCAATGGCCTCGGTAATGGATGCGATGCTTCAAATGCTCTCCCTGGGGGAGGCGGAGAAGATGGCAGCCCAGCAAAGAACTCTCGAAAAGACCTACATCGCCTTGGTTGAGAAACAACGTGAGAGCTTTACCGCTCTCGAAAAAGAAGTCACCAGGTCGGAATAAGACTTACGCGGAGAAGCCGATAAGCTCTCTCAAGCAGGCACGACGACGTCCTAGCGCAGTCCGCTGGTGACTCCCCCTCCCTCTGCAGGACTATCGAACAAAATCGTCTTCGTCACCGCTGGCGAGGACGATTTTTGTTTGAGCCAGACTGAAGGATCCGTTCTAACCGGGAGAGACGACCTACGCGGAGTGAGGATTATGGCCCAAATATCAGCCGAACTGTTGGAAAAACTGCAAAGCGCCGGAGAGGCACAGGTGCAGCTCATCATACGCACCACCGATGACCCTGGTAAGTACGTAACGCTCCTGGAAGAGCGAGGCATCGAGGTGCAACAACGATACCGGCTCACCAATCGCCTGGCCGTCCAGGGCCCAGCAGACGCCTGTCTGTCATTGGTCAGCGAGCCCTGGGTCGAAGCCGTAGAAGAGGACAGGCCGGTGCATACGTGGACAGCATAACGTTTCACGCAGAAAGGGGTAAGATATGAGCACCGAGAAGATAACGAAAGCTTTAGCGCAGACGATGGCCACTGCCTCCGCCGAAGAACCAATCCCCATCATCGTCAAGTATCGCACGCCCGTGGTGACCGCCCAGAAACTCGTGCCCGGTGTGCCGCCCGACTTTCGCTACAAACTGGTGCCAGCGGCAGCCATGCGCGTCCGAGCAGCCGACATCCGCGCCCTGAGCGAAGACGAAAGCGTGGAGCGCATCTGGCAGGACTTACCGGTGCACACCTGCCTGCACGAATCCCTGCCCCTGATCAGTGTGCCGGCCGTGTGGAACGAGGGGATACGAGGCCAGGGGGTGAAAATCGGGATTGTGGACACCGGCGTTGACCCCGAACACCCTGACTTCGCCCATCGCATCGCCGCCGGGGCTAATTTCGTACGTACCGCCGCCAGCTATCACGACGACAACGGACACGGCACCCACGTGGCGGGCATCGCCGCTGGCGACGGCTCGGTGCAGGGTGGCAAGTATCGGGGTGTCGCGCCGGAAGCGACTTTGTACGTGGCCAAGGTGCTCGATGCCTCGGGCTCGGGGATGATGAGCTGGGTAATGGCCGGCATCGAGTGGGCTGTGGAGCAAGGAGTGCAGGTGATAAACCTCTCCCTGGGCGGGCCGCCCCCCTGCGACGGCACCGACGCTCTCTCCGAGACCTGCGATGCCGCCGTGGCCGCTGGCGTTGTGGTCTGCGTCGCCGCGGGCAACCTCGGACCCGGCCCCCAGACGGTGGGCTCACCGGGATGCGCGCGCCAGGTGATCACCGTCGGCGCTTCGGATAAGCTGGATGACGTAGCGTCCTTCTCCTCGCGAGGTCCCACTAGCGATGGGCGCACCAAGCCGGATGTGCTGTTCCCCGGCGTGGACATCGTCGCCCCCCGCGCCCAAGGCACCAGTATGGGCCTGCCGGTGGACGACTATTACACCAAAGCCTCCGGCACCAGCATGGCCACCCCTCACGCGACCGGTACCGTCGCCTTGCTGTTGCAGACCAAGCCTTCCCTCACCCCCGCTGAGGTCAAAGACCTGTTGATGCAGACGGCCAAAGACCTGGGCTTCGAGGCCAATACGCAGGGCGCGGGCCGCGCCGACGTCTACCAGGCCTACTTGCAGGCTGCCCCCCCGCCGGAGGAACCCGAGGAACCGGAGCAACCCCCTCAGCCCGGAGGGTGCTGGCAGGCCATCAAGCGCGCGTTGGGGATGCAGGTTTAGTTCAGTAGGGCAGGTTGGCGGCGGCTGCAGCGCGTAGTCCCTTTCGATCTCGCGGAGTTCAACTCCGCGAGATCGTAGTAGGTCGGGTTGGCAACCCGACCTACGAGTCCCAGGCGGCGGTGCGTCCTCAGCCGAGCCAACCTGCGGTCCAGGCGCAGGATCAAGGAGCGTGGCCGGACTCACTCCTCCACCACATAATCGAAGGTCATGTAGGCCACGGCCAGGAAGATGACGTCAAAAGCTACCAGCAACCGCAGCCAATGAGCCATCTCTCCCAGAGGTACACTATCCAGCAGGCCAGCGCTGAGCTTCACCGCGGCCACAATGACCGGCACCACAATCGGGAAGAGAAGCACGGGCAACAGTACCTCGCGGGCGCGGGTGTGCACAGTCATGGCCGAGAACAAAGTCCCAACCGCAGCGAATCCCACCGTGCCCAGGAAGACAACGAGCAGTAGCAGCAGGGGTAGGGGCAAATCAAATAGCACCACGTACACCGGCAAGGTGATGGCCTCCACCAGGAACATGAACAAGGTGTTGGTCAGCATCTTGCCCAAATACAGCGCGCTGCGGTCTACCGGCAGAAGAAGGAGCCCATCCAGACATCCCCGATCCTTCTCCAAAGTGAAAGCGCGGTTCAGGACCAGGGTGCCGGCGAAGATGAACGTCACCCACAGCACGCCGGGAGCGACATCCAGCACCCGCTCGACGCGCAAATCGAAGGTGAAATTGAAAACCAGCAGCACCAGCAGAGCGAAAACCAGGACGGAGCCGGTGACTTCCCTGGTGCGCAGCTCGGTGAGCAGGTCTTTCCAGACAATCAACCAGATTTGGCGCAGATAGCTCATAGATCATCCAACAGCCGGGCGAGGCATTCAATCACCGGTAAGGCCTCGGTAAATCTCATCCAGGCGCGCGGCGTCCAGGTCATCGCGGCGCGCCTGGTACACGATCTGCCCCCGATCCAGAATGACCAGGTGATCGCCCATGGCCAACCCGCGATGCAGGTCGTGCGTGGTCATCACCACAGTGCGCGACCCGGAGGCGTGGACGTCGGTCAGCACTCGACTGAGCATAGTGGCCGCCTGCCGGTCCAGCCCGGTGAAAGGCTCATCCAGCAAAAGCACCCGCGGATCGTGGAGCAGAGCCCGGGCGAGGGCCAAACGCTGCTTCATACCCCGCGAGAAAGTGCACACGGCTTCATCCCTCTGAGCACTCAACCCCACCAGCTCCAGTAAGTCGTTGATGCGCTGCGACAGCCTGGGGACGCCGTACATGCGCCCGTAGAAAACGAGGTTCTCCACGGCGCTCAACTCCTCATAGAGCAACGGCTGATGCGACGCCACCCCTATCAGGCGGCGAATGGCCACCGCATCGCGGGCGATATGCAAGCCACCGATGCGCACCTCACCGTCCGTCGGCCTGCTAAGCGTGGCCAGAACCCGAATCAGCGTCGTCTTGCCGGCCCCGTTCGGCCCCACGACGGTGAGACTTTCCCCTTCGCTTACATCCAAATCCACGCCACGCAGGGCAACGGTGTGGCCGAACCTTTTGACCAGCCCCCGCACGTAGATCATCGCTCGGCTCCGCTACCGCTTTGGGGCCAGAGGGCGATGACCGTCCCCATCACCATCACCCCCCCGCCAATCCACAACCACATCACCAGGGGATTGAGCAAGAGCAGAAAAGACGCCAGGCGACCATAATCCTCCCAACCCACCAGGGCGACGTACAAATCCTCCCTGAGCGTGCTCAACACGGCCACTTCCGATACCTGCTGCTCCGTGCTGAAATGCAAGTTCAACTCCGGGGCCAGCACAGCCCGTTGGCGACCCCCCTCCACCGCGCGCAAACGCGCCCGCACCAGTTGCTTATCGGGCAGCGTCTCAGCCTGAAGGCCCTCGTAAGTCAGGGAATAGCCGCCGAAAGTGATGACTTCCTCCTGTCTCAGAGTCACCAGCTTCTCTTCCCTGTAAACCGCCGAGCCGGTGATTCCGGCCAGGATGATCACCACGGACAAATGGACCAGGTAGGCCCCATATCGGCGGCGATTTTTCAGCAGAAAGCCAACGGCAGCCCGCGCCGGATCGCCGCTGCCACGCCATGCCCGGATCACGCCTTCCCCCAAGGTGGTGACGATGGAGATCAGCGCGAAAGCACCCACACTGAACGCTACCAGCGCCACGAGGCGATACACCCCGCCGACTACCAGTCCCATGCCCGTCACCAAGGCGGTCACCAGGGGCACCACCAATCGGCGTCCCAACTTCTCCCGCCGCGTCGTTCCCCAGGCCAGCCACGGACAGACCCCCAGGAGAGCGACGGTCATCAACGCCAGCGGACCTACCGCCCGCCCATAGTAAGCCTCCCCCAGAGCCATCTGCGCCCCGTAGACGAGTTCAGCGATGGCCGGGAACAGCGTGCCCAACAGCACCGCCAGAGCCATGCCTGTCAACAGCAGGTTGCTCAACAGCACCCCTGCCTCCCGAGACAGCAAGGCCTTGATCTCGTGCTGAGCAGTCCCTACGCCGTGCCGCGCGCGCGAGACCGAGACAATGAGGACGACGACCACCGCCAGCCAGGCCCCAATGAAACCCAAGAAATAATACCCCACATGAGAGCGGGTGAAAGCATGAACGGAGTGGATGATACCACTGCGGGTGACGAAGGTGGCGAATACGCAAAGCAAAAAAGTGGCGGTGGCCAGGCCAACGTTCCACATCCGGAACGTACCCCGTCTCTCCTCGGCCACCATCGAATGAAGCATAGCCGTGCCGGTCAGCCAGGGGACCAGCGAGGCGTTCTCCACCGGGTCCCAGGACCAATAGCCTCCCCAACCAAGCTCCCGGTAGGCCCACCACGCTCCCAGGAGGATACCCACTCCCAAAGCTCCCCAGGCGAACAGCCCCCACGCCCGCGCACCCCGCAGCCAGGTGCCATCCAGTCGCCCGGTGAGCAAGGCGGCCACGGCCAGGGCAAAAGGCACGGTAAAGGCCGCATAACCGATGAAAACTACGGGAGGATGGATGATCATGGCCACATTTTGCAACAGGGGATTCAGTCCCAGGCCTTCCGAGGGAGAGGTCGGCAAGCGGGTGAAAGGATTGGCCTCAAAAGTCAATACCGCGGCGAAAAGAGCCTGAGTGACGGCCAGCACGGCCAGGGCATAAGGACGCAGAGCGGTCAGCCACGGGCCCCGCTGCACCATCAACAGGCCCGCGCATCCCGCGAGCAGCCACAACCACAGCAGCAGCGAGCCCTCCTGACCAGCCCACAGAGCCGAGAGGGTATAAAGCAGGGGCAAAGAGGTCGAGGTATGCTCGTACACATATCTAACCGAGAACTGGCGCGTGACCAGGGCCAGGGTCAGGGCGACCACGGTCAGGGTGACCAGTCCCCAGTTGACCATCAAGCTTATTCTGGCGCTGGTTACCAGCCGGGTGCGGCCTCTTCTGGCCCCCCAAAAGAAAGCCCCAGCCGCGTACAGCGCAGTAGCCAGCGCGATTACCAGGGACCAGTAGCCCAACTCTGTCACCAGCATAGGGCAACTCTCCCTTGACTGACGGGTTACGTCATTTTCACCACGATGTCGGAGATGATGTTGGCTGCCTCATCACCCCGGTCGGCGCAGTTGCTCAGATGCCGGTATATCTCTCGCAGCTTGAGCATTTGCACCACATGGTGCACATCTTCCGGTCCGTTAAACAAATCGGCCAGCGCCTCGCGGTAGACCGTTTCCACCCGATTTTCCAAGGCCTTGGCTCGCATCGCGTGTTCACTGGCCACTCCGGGATGTCTTTGCAGCCGCAGCGCAGCCAGGTGCAATTCAGCCGCCGCATCCCCCAATAAAGACACCATGCGCCGCAAATAGGGCGTGGGTTCCACCCCCAGAATCGTCATCTCTTCTACGGTAGTATGAGCGTAGTCTATCACATCGTCAATAGCCCGCGACAGGGCAAAGATGTCCTCGCGGTCAATGGGCGTGATAAAGGTGCGGTTCAACTCATCTATCAGAATGCGCCGCAGCTCATCGGCCTCTTTCTCGGCCTTGCGCACCCTCTTGGCCGTCTCCTCCGAAGGGGCTTTCATGAAGTCCTGCAAGGCTTCCATACCCTCCAGAGTCTTGGCCGCCTGCTCGATGATCAGTTTCAAGAATCTATCTTGCCGGGGTTTGAAGAGATCTCGCAGACCCATTTTTCACTCCTACATTTGCCACAGATATAGCATTGCCCAATGCAACAAAGCGGCCAACAGCGCCGTGACCGGTATAGTCAATATCCAGGCCATAACAATATCCACGGCCACGTGCCAGCGCACTTTAGACAGGCGCTCCGCTGCTCCCACCCCCATAACAGCCGAACTCACCACCTGAGTCGTGCTCACCGGGCCGCCCAACAGCCCAGCTCCGAGGATTACAACAGCGGAGGTGATTTGCGTGGTGAAACCGTGCACCGGGCGGATTTTATAGAACTTGCCCCCCAGGGTGCGGATGAGCCGCCACCCACCCAGCGCCGTGCCCAGGGACATCGCCCCGGCACAAAGGAGCACCACCCACCACGGCACTTCGAAGGTAGGCAGGTAACCCGTGGCCACAAGCCCCATCGTGATAATGCCCATCGTCTTCTGCGCATCGTTGGACCCATGACTGAGGGCCAAGGCCAGCGAGGTCAGTGTCTGTGCTCGCTTGAACAACCAGTTGACCCGAGGTGAAGCTCCTCGCACCAAAAACAACACCAGGTTCATTATCAAGTAGCCGGCCAGCAGCCCCAACACCGGAGAAAAGAACAGCGCAGCCAGCACCTTCAATAACCCGCGCACCAGCACCGCCTGGAAGCCGAAGCTCACCACAGCGGCTCCCAGCATACCCCCAATGAGCGCATGAGATGAACTGGAGGGGATACCCAAAAGCCAGGTGATCACGTTCCAGGTGATGGCGCTCACCAGCGCAGCCAGGATGACGGGAAGGGTCACTGCCTGCTCGACGATTACCTCATGGCCAACGGTCGTTGCCACTGCCACACCAAAAAGAAACGGCCCGCAGAACTCCGCCACCGCGCTGAGTAGCAATGCCGAGCGGGGACGCATGGCCCGCGAAGAAATCATCGTGGCCACGATGTTGCTGGAGTCGTGAAACCCGTTGAGGAAATCGAAGATCAGCGCGATAGTCACCAGTGCACTTATCAATACCGACGGAGCCACAACTCACCTCATCGTCATCATTGCCCCAGAACAATAATGCGGACAGCGCTTTCTCAAATCAGC
>JACIWR010000197.1 GCA_014360845.1 Anaerolineae bacterium | reverse complement strand
CGCTGCCCCGATTATTTCCAGAAAGTTCATTCAAGTGCATTGCACCCGGTGTTGCTAATCACTGGGCAGGAATTCCACATCCTCGATGTGAATGTTGACCTCGCGGACCACCATGCCCACCAGGTTTTCGATAGCCCGTGCCACTTCCTTCTGGATACGACGGCTTACCTGGAGCATGTTCGTCCCCTGTTCGACCACGATATATAAGTCTACAGCTACGGTGTTGCCTTCCACATGGATCCGCACACCATCGCCACTGGCCGTCCCGCGGTGCAGCCAATGGCTGACCTGACCCCATCCGCCGGCCATGTGGGCTACGCCGGGGACGGATAAAGTGGTCAGGCGCGCGATGGTAATCAGTACATCTGGAGCGATGATGACTTTGCCCAAGCTCTCTTCTTCCATGGACTTGCTCTCCTTGCCGGTGCGATGTTGCTGGCGGAACGTCTTCGCTCCCGGCGGGTCTGTGGCCTGCCGGACGTCGGGCGCAGAGCTGTCGGGTTCCCGTTGCACCTCAATCCAGGCTGTGGACTCGATTATTGCATCACCAGCCCGCCGTCCACGCTCAGCACCTGACCGGTGATGTAACTGGCCTCGTCGGAGACGAGGAAAGCGACGGCGTAAGCGATGTCCTCTGGGGTCCCTGCCCGGCCCAGGGGCGTCATCTCCAACCCTTTTTGCACCAGTTCCGGCGGAAGGTCTGCCGTCAAGTCGGTGGGGATGAAGCCCGGGGCCACGGCGTTCACGGTGATGTGGCGCGGCCCGACTTCTTTGGCCAGGGATTTGGTGAAGCCAATCAGACCGGCCTTAGCGGCTGAGTAGTTGGTTTGACCGGCATTACCCGCCAGCCCGGCTACCGAAGTGATGTTCACAATCCGGCCATAACGTTGTTTCATCATGGGGCGAATGGCGGCCTTGCAGCAGTTGAAAGCCCCCTTCAGGTTGGTGTTGATCACCACATCCCAGTCTTCTTCTTTCATCATGGCGATGAGGTTGTCGCGAGTGGTGCCCGCGTTGTTCACCAGGATGTCCAGGCGGCCAAAGGTGTTCAAGGCCGTCTTAATCAGCGCCTGGGCCTCGGCCTGTACGCTGACGTCGGCCTGCACGGCGATGGCTTCTCCTCCCCCGGCCTGGATGAGGTCTACTACTTCTTGAGCGGCGGCCTGGTTGGAACGGTAATTGACCACCACTTTGGCCCCACGCCGGGCCAGCTCCAGGGCAATGGCCCGACCAATGCCTCGTGAGCTGCCTGTGACCACCGCGACTTTGTCTTTCAAATCGGTCATGGCTTTCCCCCTTTACCCCGCCGACGAGCTGAGGGCCTGGGACAGGGCTTCCAATTTGGCTACGTCTCCCACGCTGAATCTGGCCACACTGCGATCCACGCGCTTGATAAGTCCGCTGAGCACATCCCTCGGCCCCACTTCGATGAAAGTATTCACGCCCTGCTGGATGAGGTGCTGGATGGATTCTGTCCAGCGCACTGGTGAGACCAATTGGATGCCCAGTTCGTGGCGGATTTCCTCCGGCGTGCGAATGGGGCGGGCGGTGACGTTGGCGATGAGGGGGATGCGTGCCGGGCGGAAATGCACGTTTTCCATCCAGCGCCGCAGACCGGCGGCGGCACTTTCCATCAGCGGGCAGTGGGAGGCGATGGTCACGGCCAGGCGGACCGCCCGTTTTGCGCCTCGTTCCTTAACCAGGGTCAGGACCCGTTCCAAGGCCCCTTCGTGTCCGGAGAGGACGAGTTGGCCCGGGGCGTTGTAATTGGAGATGAGCACGACTTCCCCGGTGTCGCGTTGTACCGAGGTGCAAATCTCCTCCAGGTCCTCGGTGGGAATGCCGATCACGGCGGCCATTCCCCCCGGATTGCGCTGACCGGCCTCGTGCATGAGGGTGCTGCGGGTGCGCATCAAGCGCAAGCCCTCGGCGAAGTCCAGCACCCCCGCCGCCACCAGGGCGGTAATCTCGCCAGCACTGTGTCCCGCGACCCAACCCACGCTGTCGGGGCCTAAGCCCCGTTTCTCCAGGACGCGCAAGGCGGCGATGCTCACGGTCATGATGGCCGGCAAGGAGTTGGCGATGTCCAACAGTTCGTCATCGGGGCCGGCGAAGCACAATTGTGAGAGGCTGAATCCCAGAACGTCATCGGCTTCTTCGAAGGTGGCTTTGGCCTCGGGGTAGGTGTCGTAAAGATCGCGCCCCATGCCCACGTATTGCACGCCGCCGCCCGGAAACACAAAAGCCGTTCGTGTCTGATCCATAGGGCTACTCCTGATGGATTACGTAAGAGGGCATCTGGTTCAGGATGGCTTCTGCCTCGCTCACGATGCGCTCGATGAGCTCTTGGGCGGGCACGATGTCGTGAATCAGCCCGCTGATCTGTCCGGCCATGACCGAGCCGTTGACCATGTCGCCCTGTTCCACGGCCAGACGCAACTTGCCCGTGCCCAGCTCGATCAACTCCTCCTCACTGATGTCCGCCTCGCGTTCCAGTTCCTGGAATTTGCGGGTCATCGGATTTTTGATGGCGCGCACGGGATGGCCCAGCCTGTGCCCGGTGGTGATCGTGGCCCGGTCGTTGGCTCTGACGATTTTCTCTTTGTAATTGTGGTGCGCGATGCATTCGGTAGTGCAGATAAAGCGGGTGCCCATCTGGATGCCCGCCGCGCCCAGGGCCAGCGCCGCGGCCAATCCTCGTCCATCGGCGAAGCCACCCGCGGCAATGACCGGGATGTCCACCGCATCCACCACCTGGGGGATGAGGGGCAGGGTGGCCACGTCGCCGATGTGCCCGCCGGACTCCATCCCCTCGGCGACGATAGCGTCCACGCCCATGCGCTCCACGCGCTTGGCCAGGGCTACCGAGCCGACCACGGGGATGATAACGATACCCGCCTCTTTCAGCGGCGGAACGACCGGGGCCGGGTTACCTGCGCCGGTGGCGACCACGGCTACCCGCTCTTCGATGCAGACCTGTACCACATCATCCAGGTAGGGCGTGAAGAGGGGTATGTTGACGCCAAAGGGCTTATCCGTTCGTCGCCGTGTCTCCCGAATCTGGTCGCGCACGTAGTCGGGTGGGGCGTTACCTCCCCCCAGGATACCCAGGCCGCCAGCTTCCGAGACGGCGGCCACCAGCTCCGGCGTGGCGACCCAGGCCATTCCCCCCTGGATGATGGGGTGGGTGATACCCAGCATTGTACACAGGCGGGTCTTAATCATGTATGCTCTCCTTCCGATGTTGAAGCGGGTCGGCGGGAAAACAGAAACAATAAGGGCCGTGCAAGCAAAGCCGCTCCGGCACGGCCTGAAGAGAATTCTATCCCAAAGGCGACAGTGTTATCTAGGATTTTTTCTCTTTGACTTCGATGACCTGGACGCCGCGATAAGTGCCGCACGAGGGACAAACCTGGTGAGGTAGCTTCATCTCGTGGCACTGGGGACAGGCGACGAGATTCATCGGTTTGAGGGCGTCGTGGCTGCGGCGACGATTGCGTCGCCCCTTGGAAACTTTGCGCTTTGGTAGTGCTCCCACTGAAATATCCACTCCTTTCCTGATAATTGCGCGCTGGCATAAGGTCTCTTATGCGGCCAGGCCCTTGCGGCCGTGGCCGGCGCAGTCGAATATTATAAATCAGAGTGCGTCTTGTGTCAAACACGGTGCTGCGCTGCATTTGCTCACTGGCCCTCCTGTGTATCTTCTCATCAGATGTAGGGGCGAACCCTTGCGGTCGTCCAGGCGGGCAGGTGCGAGACCTGCCCTTACCCCCAATTTGAGAAGATACTCTCCTGTGGCATGGCGTACAGGCGAGATACGCACATAGCACCACGTCCCGTCGTCCGCTGGCTATGTACGGCGGTTGGGGAAAGGCGCGCCGTGGCCTCGAGATGTGCTCTTGCCGGTGCGTCGCTCTGTTTACCCCTGCTATCACGCGCTATTGGCCCTCCGGTGGGGATGGCGCGGTTTCGTGAACGCTGGGGGAGGCTGTTTGCTCGGCTTTAAGCTGGCGCAGTCCGTTGCGAACGGTGGTCAGCAGGGCGGAGAGCTGTTCCTCGAGCTGGGAGAGCACCTCGTAGGTATAGGCATCCGCGTCGTTTTTGAACTTCTCGGCTTCCCGCTGGGCCCGTTCGATGATGGTCTGGGCTCGGCGTTCGGCTTGCTGAGTAAGTTCGTGTTCGGATAGCATACCCTCCACCTTTTCCCGGGCCAGGGCGACGATGCGCTCGGCCTCTTCGTTGGCCTGGGCGATGAGGCGTTCCCGCTCCTGCTGGATGCGTTTGCTTTTCTTTATCTCCTCCGGGATGGAGATGCGCATCTGGTCAATGAGGTTCAAGAACAGCTCTTCATTGACGATGCGGTTCGAGGTGAGAGGAATGCGCCGGCTCTCGTTGAGCAAGGATTCTAAACGGTCAACCAAGTGTAGGATGTCTATGACAATCACCTCCCTTGGCGTGTGGACTGCTGAGCGGGCGCAGCAGTCTCAGTGGCTGTGCTTAGTCTCGCAGGGATACGATGTTGACTCGATCGTTGCCGGCTCTCCCCAGTTTGGCCAGCTTCGCTTTCAGCGCGGCCTGCACATGGGGGGCAACCATCGCCTCTACACAACCGCCTACCAGGGCTACCTCTTTGACTATGCTGGAGCTAAGGAAAGCGTGTTCCAGACGGGTGAACAGGCAAATGGTCTCGATGTCTGGGGCCAGTTTCTTGTTGGTAAGAGCCATCTGATATTCCAGTTCGAAGTCAAAGGTAACCCGCAGACCGCGGACAATCACCTGTGCGCCTTTCTGCCGGACGTATTCCACAGTGAGACCGTCGTAGCTTTCTACGGTGACATTGGGTAGGTCGGATACGGCTTCGCGCATCAGCGCCAGACGCTCTTCGGTGCTGAATAACAGGTTTTTAAGGGGACGGGCGTATACTGCTATGATCAGATGATCGAATATCGTTGCGGCGCGCGTAGCGATGTCCATGTGACCGTAGTGCACCGGGTCGAAAGTGCCCGGGTAGACCGCCGTGGTCATGAATGTCCTCCTTGATGGGATGGATTAGCTTAGATCACTGGCTTGTTGCCAGAATTGTTCTAACTTACGGGCCAGCAGGCGATGCTCTGGCCGGCTGAGGTCGGGGTCCTCGCGGAACAGGGCTTGTGCCTCGGCGCGGGCCAACTCCAGGAGCGGCGTGTCGCCGACCTGAGCCAGCTTCAGGTCTGGCAGCCCGCTCTGTCGCGTGCCGAAGAACTCGCCAGGCCCCCGCAATTCCAGGTCCTTCTGGGCCAGCAAGAAGCCATCGTGGGTGCTTTCTATGGCACGCAGGCGTTCCTCACTGCTGGCGGTGGAGGAATCCGAGAGGAGGATGCAGTAGGATTGATGTTCGCCGCGGCCCACGCGCCCACGGAACTGGTGTAGCTGGGCCAGGCCGAAGCGGTTCGCCCCTTCTACCAGCATCACCGTGGCGTTGGGCACGTCAATGCCTACCTCGACCACGGGGGTTGAGACCAGGATGTCCAATTCGCCGCGACGAAAGGCTCGCATGATTTCTTCTTTCTCGGACGGTTTCATGCGCCCGTGCAACAGGCCCAATTTCAGATCGGGGAAGACATGGTGTTGCAGGCGTTCGTATTCCGCCACGGCTGCTTTGGCTTCTATTTTCTCCGATTCCTCGATCAGCGGGCAGATGATGAAAGCCTGTCGTCCCTCTTCGATTTGGCTGCGCAGGAATGCGTAGGCTCGTTCCCTTTCGGTGGGCAGCATCCATTTGGTTTTGATTTTCTGGCGGCCTGGGGGTAGCTCGTCAATGACCGAGATGTCCAGGTCGCCGTAAATGGTCAGGGCCAGGGTGCGCGGGATGGGGGTGGCGCTCATCACCAGGACGTGGGGGTTATGTCCCTTGCTGCGCAGGGTACCCCGCTGGGCGACGCCGAAGCGATGTTGCTCGTCTATGATGGCCAGACCCAGGTCCTGAAACTCCACTCCCTCCTGGATGAGGGCGTGGGTACCGATGACAATATCCGCCGTGCCGCTGCTGATTTCGTCGTAGATGGCTTGTTTCTCGGCGGCGGATGTGCTACCGGTGAGTAGCCGTATCTGCAAAGGGCGGCTGCCCAGGGTGAAGCCCTCTAGCAGGCTGCTGATGGTCTTGAAGTGTTGCTCGGCCAGAATCTCGGTGGGGGCCATGAGGGCAGCCTGGGTGTCGCTGCCCACGGCGGCGAGCATGGCGGCGGTGGCCACCACCGTCTTGCCGGAACCCACATCGCCCTGCAACAGGCGACTCATGGGGTAGGGCTGTTGCATGTCGGCCAGAATCTCGGACAAGGCGCGCTGTTGGGCGTTGGTGAGGGTGAAGGGCAGGGATTGGATGAATTCCTGGATGAGTTGGTGATTGATGTGTAGTGCTTTGCCCGTCTGAGAGCGCCAGGCGTGTCGCTGGCGCATCACGCCCATTTGAATCAGGAAAAACTCGTCGAAGACCAGCCGCCGCCGGGCCTGTTTCTGGCTTTCCCAGTCGTCCGGGAAGTGGATTTGAGCGATGGCCGTTTCCAGGTCGAGCAGGCCGGCGCGCTCGCGGACGCTGGCGGGCAGGTGATCCGGCAGGCGCTTGGACCAGTAATCCACAGTGCGTTTCATGATGCGCCGCATCCAGCGGGCGCTGATGCCCTTGGTCAAGGGATATACGGGCACCAGGCGCGCGGTGTGAATCAGTTCCTGATCCAGAGGCTCCCATTCCGGTGAGCGGAAGGTGAGACGGCCCAGGTACTCATCCACTTTGCCGCTGAGCACGATCTGTCGTCCGGGCTTGAATTTCTCGGCCAGGTAAGGTTGATTGAACCAGGTGGCCTGGATGGTGCCCGAGGCGTCGGCCACGATGGTGTTCACCACCACGCCGCCGGCCCTGGTCTGACGCACTTTAGTGTTCCAAATGGTGCCGATGATGGTGACTTCTTCCCCATACTCCAATTGGGCGATGGGTTTGAGCGCGCTGTAGTCGTCGTAGCGGCGGGGGAAGAGGTAGAGCAGGTCGTGAATGGTGTATACCCCCAGGCGGGCCAGTCGCTTGGCGAAGCCCTCTTTGATGCCGGCGATGGCGGTCACCGGCGAATCCAGGCCGGGCCGCGCGGGTGGTGGAGTGACGGCCGGCGGTGCGGGTGCGCGCGGCGCTTCCTTCGCCTTCACCGGCTCTGGTGGGGGCGGGGCGACGGGTGCCCCTTTCTCTGGGGTGGGAGGTGTTCGCAATAGTTGTATCGCCCGCTCAACTGCCTGGGCGCGAGTGGAGGTATCTGTGATGGCAGTGTAATCTTTGAGCAGGTTCACTATTTCATCCACCACAGCCTGATGGTCGGATGCCGCCGCTTCTTGGCGGGCCTCCTCGTGCCAGTTGGCGATGAATTTTTCCAGCCCGCCGATCACGGCGCGATTGCGATACCCTTGCTCTTTTTCCAGTTGTAGAATTTTGTACAGCGTCTCGAAAGTGGTCAGCATCTATCCTCCAGCCAGCAGGCATCCCACCCCGATGCCCCCAGGCCCCACATGTGTGCCCAGTATGGTACCCGCTTCGACGATGAGCATTCGCTCGCGCGGGAAAAGATCAGCAATCCTATCGGCGAATTGATGAGCCAGTTCTGGCGCGCGGGTGTGCAGCACGGCTAGGTCTTGCAAAGGCCCCAGCTCGGTGATCAACTGGCGCAGATGCGCCAGGGCTTTTTTGCGCGTGCGTACCCGGGCTACAGCTCTCACCACCCCGTCGCGAGCGACGACGAGGGGTTTAATATCCAGCAGATTGCCCAGAAAAGCCGTGCCCCAGTGGACACGCCCGCTGTGCCATAAGTAAGTCATGGTGTTGATTGCCGCTACTACCCGGGCGCGGGGGATGACGGCCTGCACTCGTTCCACGACTTGATGGAGGTCCAGTCCTTCCTGAGCGGCGCGGGCAGCGGCCACGGCCAGCCAGCCCAGTCCCATGGAGACGGATTTGGAATCCAGCACGGCGATGCGGGTCTGATCCAGTTTCTCGGCTGCCAGGCGCGCTGAGTTGTAAACCGCGCTCAGGGCCGAGGCCACGTGGATGGCGACTACGCCTTCCGCTTCTTCCAGGAGACGGCGGTATGTTTCTGTGAATACTCCAATTCCCGGAGCGGAGGTGGTGGGCAGGGTTTTGGCCTCTGCCAGCTTCTCGTAGAACTGCTCACGGGTCAAATCTACGCCGTCCAGGTAGGTCTCCGTTTCGAAGTGGACATGGCAGGGGATGACGGTGATATTTAGTTCTTCGATCAGCTCTGGTGGCAGATCGGCGGTGGAATCGGTGACGATTTTGATCATAGATACTTTCTAGCGAAGCTTCGCCTCGAAGCAACGAGTTCTACCTGTGTGGTTGGCAGG
>JACIWR010000196.1 GCA_014360845.1 Anaerolineae bacterium | reverse complement strand
AGAGTTCGCAGAGATTCATAGATTTTCTCAGCGATCTCGGCGTTCTCTGCGGTGAAAAAGGGAACCAGAATCGCATCAACACGATTGGGGAAGACTACCAGGAAGTCGAGGAACCGCAAAAGTTCCTCAAAGCTCTCGGGTGGCAATTCATCGAGGGCTTGATAGACCTTCTTCTTGATAGTCTGTGTCGCTCCCATTTTGCCCTCCTGGTGTCCAGCTAATGGCGTCGTATTTATTGTAACAGAATATCACTGAACAAGCAAGTTGAAAACCAGAGAGTACACAGGCGATGAAGATTTGTCATATCTTCAAAATCATCGGCGTCTCCGGTTCCGAGAATCACCTGCTGACCCTGGCCTCTCGCCTGGACCACAGTCGTTATCGCCTCACCTTCTGCCTGCTGGTGGAGCGGGGACCTGATCTCTCGGCCTACATCGCGGCGCTGGAAGACGTTGGCGTGGAAGTAGTTCGCTTCCCTATCCGTGCCGACCTGGACCCGCTGCTCCTCTGGCGGCTGGTGCGCTTTCTGCGTGCCGCGCAACCGGACATCGTCCACACTCATCTCATTCACGGCGACCTGTACGGCACGCTGGCAGCGCGACTGGCCGGAGTGCCCGTGGTCATCTCCACCAAGCACAACGACGACGCTTTTCGGCGGCGAGGCTTTTACGCCTGGCTCGACCGCGCTCTGGCTCGTTCTCAGAGCCGCATTATCACCATCTCTCACCATCTGAAACGGTTTTACACGGAGGTGGAGGGACTTCCGGCCGACAAGCTTGTCATCATTCACTACGGTCTGGATGCCGGTACGTTCCTGCGGGGCACTGGCGAGGGCACGGAGATGCGGGCCGAACTTGGCGTTCCGAACGATGCACCCCTGGTCGGCGTGGTGGGCCGCCTCACGGAGCAAAAGGGACACACTTACCTGCTGGATGCCTTTGCTGTGGTAGTTCAGGAATTGCCTACAGCTCGCCTGCTTGTCGTCGGTGACGGGGAGCTGCGCCCCGCCCTGGCACGGCAGGTCGTGCGTCTGGGGCTGCAAGATAGCGTGACCTTCGCCGGGCGCCGCGAGGATGTGCCCCGCATCATGACGGCCCTCGATGTGCTGGTCATGCCCTCGCTGTGGGAGGGCTTCGGTCTGGTGTTGCTGGAGGCCATGGCTGCGGGCAAGCCCATCGTCGCCAGCCGGGTGAGCGCCATCCCGGAGATTGTGGTGGACGGCGAGACCGGGTTGCTGGTGCCGCCCCGGGACGTGAAGGCCCTGGCCGCTGCTCTCATCGAGTTGCTGCGCAACCCACAACGGGCGGTGGAGATAGGCCGCCGGGGTCGGGCGCGGCTGGAGCAGGAGTTCACTGTGGAGCGCATGGTGGCCCAGACGGAAGCGTTGTACGAGGGAGTGTGCAAAGGGCAGCCCGGCGCGGCGTATTTTCGCCATTAAGGACGAATAAGTCATGTGCGGTATCTGTGGGGTAGTGAACCGGGAGGGCGTGCCGGTCCAGGAGGAACTCGTCAGACGGATGGCGGGCACGCTGGCGCATCGCGGCCCTGATGGGCGCGGTGTCTTTGTAAACGGCCCCTGCGGTCTGGGCCACACCCGCCTGGCCGTGATTGACCTTTCCCCCGCTGCCGCCCAGCCCATGGCCAACGAGGATGGCTCGCTGCACATCGTCTTTAACGGCGAAATCTACAACTACCGCGCCTTGCGGGAGCAGGTGGCGGCGCAAGGGCACGCACTGCATTCGCATAGTGATACGGAAGTGATCCTTCACCTCTACGAAGACGAGGGACTGCACGGCGTGGAGCGGTTGCGCGGCATGTTCGCCTTCGCCCTCTGGGACAGTCCCCGGCAGCGGCTCTTCCTGGCCCGCGACCGGGTGGGCAAGAAGCCGTTGTACTATTATCAAGACGATCGCCGCTTCGTCTTCGGCTCCGAGATCAAAGCCCTGCTGGCGCATCCGCAGGTCCCTCGCCGGTTGAACACCGCTGCTCTACCGTATTATCTGGTCCACGGATACGTGCCGGCCCCGGAGACGATGTTCGCTGGCGTCAAACAGCTTCTGCCAGGCCACGTGCTGATTGTCGAGAGTGGAAGCGTGCGCACGGTCCCTTACTGGCACTGGCCGTTGGGAGAGATGGGGGAAACAGGGGAACGGGGGGAACTCGGGGAGGAAGGGTGGGCGGAGCGGGTGCTCGACGCTTTGCGCGATGCGGTCCGGGCGCGCTTGATTGCCGATGTGCCGCTGGGCGCTTTTCTCAGCGGCGGCCTCGATTCCAGCCTCATCGTGGCGCTGATGTCTCAGCTCATGGACGAGCCGGTGAAGACCTTTGCCATCGGCTTCAGCGGCGAACCCTCGTTCAACGAGCTGGAGTACGCCCGCCAGGTGGCCCAACGCTTTGCCACGGATCATCACGAGTTCGTGGTGCAGCCGGACGCGGTGGATTTGTTGCCCGCCTTGGTGCGTCATTACGATGAACCCTTTGCCGACTCCTCGGCCATTCCCACCTACCTGGTCGCCCGACTCACGCGCCAGCACGTCACCGTGGCCCTCACCGGCGACGGTGGCGACGAGCTCTTCGCCGGTTACGAGCGCTTCGCCGCGGCGCGCCTGTCCGCAAATTACCGGCGGCTGCCCGGCTTTCTGCGCCGGGTCGTGGGGGGCGTGGTGCGCCGTCTGCCGGAGTCCACCGCTTATCGCGGATTCGCCCGTCGGGCACGGCGTTTCGTGGATGCCACCGACATGCCCCTGGCAGGGCGTTATCTGAGCTGGGTGGGCCTGTTCAGCGGGGATATGTGCCGCGAACTTCTATCTTCTTGGGGTGACTCGCCTGCCGATGAGGTGCTGGCCGATTATCAGGCCCGCTTTGAGCGGGCGGCTGAGCGCGGGTTGGTCAATCAACTCCTGTACGTGAACGCGACCACTTATCTGCCCGGCGATCTGCTGGTCAAAACCGATCGCATGACCATGGCCCATGCGCTGGAGGCGCGCTGTCCCTTTCTGGACCAGGAGTTGATTGAGCTGGTGGCTGCTATCCCTCCGGCGCTCAAGCTGCGGGGGATGACTACCAAGTATATTCTCAAGCGGGCTGCCGAGAAGCTCTTGCCCCGTGAGATTGTGCACCGTCCCAAACACGGCTTCGGCGTGCCGGTGGGGCGCTGGTTTCGTCAGGAGCTCAGCGATTACGTGCGCGATGTGCTCCTCAGCCCGCGAGCCCGGCAGCGCGGCTATTTCGACCCGGTGGTCGTCGCGCGTTTGATTGAGGAGCATCAGCGCGGTCGGCGGGATTGGGGACATCAACTGTGGACTTTGCTCACTTTCGAGATGTGGCACCGGATTTATCTCGATGCAGATGCGGACCCTTTTACGTCGCCGTGAACCGGTGTTGGGAGAGCCGCTGCGCCCCATGGGCATCCAGTTAGCGAGCAGTGCAGCTTCTCTTCGCAAGCCCTCACGCAGTGAGGGGGGGACAGCTTCGCCGGATAAGGGCTGGGCCGAACTTCGAGGCGGCGGGTCGGGCTCTCTTCCTCCCGCAAGCAGCACCGCCTGTGACACGGCGGTGCGTCCTCAGCCGAGCCCAACCCGCCCTACAGGGATGCGACCACGGCGACGGGCCACCGCTACGGGACAAACCTGCCCAAACTGAAGGGCACCCCGCTACCAGGGCTTTTCAAAGAATTGGCCCAGGTGACAGTCACCCCCGATCTGCTGGTGAGAAAGGCGCTCAGGGAGCCGTATCTTGCCGTCTTTTGCGAGCCTCCCGTGCCGAAAAGGTGACCGTCACCTGGCCTGCGTTAGAATATTGAAAAGCCTTGCTCCGCTACAGACCGGAATTTCTTATTGACAACAAATGTGGTATAATAAAAAAGGATTATGATGAATTCACGGGGTCGGGTGTTGGGGGGCAGTGGGAGGCAATAATGGAGAGAACTCCACTGTTGCATCGCATTAGTGATACGCTCTACTCCGATTTAACGTTGGAGCAGATTCTGGCCAATGTATTAGCTCTTGCTGTTTCCGACCTGGGAGCAAGTGACGGCAGTATCATCCTGCTGGACGACAGTGGTCAGGTAGCCGATTATGTGCTGGCTCGCGAGGAGCTGGCCCCGGCCGAAGCGCGGGAGGCGGTAGAACGCGTCTTATCCCACGGTCTGGCCGGGTGGGTAGTGCGTCACCAGCAGGCCACGATCGTGTTTGATACGCAGCGTGACGAGCGCTGGATCTTGCTCCCTGGTGATACTCTCGTCGTACGCTCCGCCATCGCCACCCCCCTCCTTTCCGGTGAAGTAGTGCGCGGTGTCTTGATCCTGGTTCACCCGGAGCCTCAGCATTTTAACGAACAACAGTTACAGCTACTGACTTCTGTCGCCCGCCACGCCACCATCGCCCTGGACAATGCTCTCCTTCTGATGCAAGCCAAACGGCGCTTGCACGAACTGTCTCTGTTCAACGAGATTGGACAGGCCATCGCCACTCTCGATCTCGATGAAGTGCTCACCTTGATTACCCGCAAGACGGCGGAAGCTCTGCGCGTGGAGCGATGTGCTCTGTTCCTCCTGGACGAGAGCGCGCAGGAGCTGGTGCTCCGCGCGGCCGATAACCCCGGTTGGTCGGGTGAATTCCTGGGTTTGCGTTTACCCCTGGAGGCCAGGCCCCAGGTGGCGGATGCCATCGCCCGGCAGGAGCCGGTGGAAATCCGAGATGTTTTCGCCGATGAGCGGCTGCGGGATTTCTGGCCCCAGGCGCGGCGGCTGGGGTTAAAGGCTCATCTCGCTGTGCCCCTGATCGTCAAGGGCAAGGCTATCGGGGCCATCAGCCTGGACCGCACCGGTGTGCGACCGCCCTTTACCCCAGAGGATGTGAACCTGTGCCAGGCCATCGCGCACCAGGCGGCTTCCGCCATTGATAACGCCCGCCTTTACCAGGAGGCCCGTCGTCGGGCTGAGCAATTGCGCCTGGTGAACGATGTGAGCCGCCAAATCAGCGGCATTTTGGACGTCAACCGCTTGCTGCGCAAAGTGGTCTACCTCATTCGCGATAACCTGGATTGCCATCATGTGAGCGTTGCCCTGGTCGAGGGGGACGAGCTGGTCTTCCGGGCTGACGTGGGCAGTTCTGGAAAAGAGAAGCTGGTGACGGGTCTGCGCCTGCGCGTGGGGAGCGAGGGCATCTGCGGCTGGGTGGCCCAGGCCGGCGTGCCACTTTTGGTGCCCGACGTCTCTAAAGACAGTCGCTATTACCCCTGGCCCACCTTGTCCGAAACCCGCTGCGAACTGGCTGTGCCTTTGAAAGTGCAGGAGCGGGTTATCGGCGTCCTGGACGTACAGAGCACCGCAGTAGAGGGCCTGGATGAGGATGACCTGACTTTGCTGCAGGCACTGGCGGCGCAGATTTCCGTGGCCGTGGAGAACGCACGCCTGTTCAGCACCATCCGCGAAGAGCGGGCTAAGCTGGCAGCCATCATCAATGGCACGGAGGACGCCATCCTGGTGACGGACGAGCAGGGGCGGGTGCTGATCGTGAACGCCGCCGGGCGTCAGGCTCTGGCCAGTGACGTGTCCGACAGCCTGGCGGGATTGCTACTGCACGAGATTACGGATAACGAGGCACTGCTGGCTCTGTGGCAGCGCGCCTCGTCCAGGGGGGAGTCGTGCAGCGCCGAGGTCCCTCTGCCCGACGGTCGCACTTTGTACGCTACCCTCAACCCTATCGCCGGCATTGGTTGGGTGGCGGTGATGCACGACATTACCTACCTCAAGGAGCTGGACAAACTCAAGTCGGATTTCGTATCCACCGTTTCCCACGACCTGCGCTCGCCTTTGCAGACCATTCAAACCAGCGCCGAGCTGCTACCGCGTATGGGCTACTTGAACGCCGATCAGCGGGAGGCGGTAGATCGCATCACCCGCGTGGTGTCTCACATGTCGGCCCTGGTCAAGGATTTGCTGGACATTGGGCGCATAGAGGCTGGTGTGGATATGGAAATGGCTCCTTGCTCGCTGTGGGAGGTGATTTTACAGGGTCTCGAGAGTTGGGAGCCGGTGGCGAAGGATAAGGGCTTGCTCTTGACCGCTGAGCTACCACCATCTCTGCCGCTGGTACTGGGTAACGAGCAGCGTTTGGGGCAGGTGGTATCCAATCTACTGGGCAATGCCATCAAATACACCTTCCAAGGGCAGGTCACCATCCGTGCCTTCACCCAGGGCGACGAGGTCATCGTCACCGTTACGGATACGGGGGTGGGCATTGCCCCTCAACATCTGCCTCACGTGTTCGAGAAGTTCTATCGGGCGCGGAGCGCTACTACCAACGAGGTGGAGGGCACGGGGCTGGGGCTGGCCATTGTCAAATCGGTGGTGGAGCATCACGGGGGGCGAGTGTGGGTGGAGAGCGAGGTAGCGCAAGGCAGCACCTTTGGCTTTGCCCTGCCGGTTATTCAAGAGGGGATGGTCGAATCTGCTGATGACCTTCGTTCACCCGGAGAAGCGAATGTGGCTAATGGGGGGTAGAGCGGGGAGCGACAGGCTTTGAACGAGACCAGGCTGCTTTACGACATAAGTCAAAAATTGAACTCCGACCTGGACCTGGACCGCATATTGTCCGACATTCTATCATTGACCGTGCCCAGCGTGGACGCCCGCGATGGCAGCATCATGATTTTCGATGACTCCGGTCAGGTGGTTCATCAGATCATGATTCGCAAGGGGCTATCTCCACAGCAGGCCAAAGAAGAAGTGGGGCGGATGCTCGACGGCGGGCTGGCGGGGTGGGTTGTGACCCATCGTCAGGGGACGATTGTCAGCGACACACGCCGCGATGACCGCTGGTTGCCTTTCCCCAATGGTGGACCCCAGGCCGGTTCGGCTATAGCTGTCCCCTTGATGCGCCGGAACAAGGTGGTGGGGGTGCTGACCCTTATTCATCCGGAGCCTGACCACTTTGCTGCCGACCAATTAGCTCTGCTTTCTTCCATCGCCAACCAGGCGGCGGTAGCTGTGGAAAACGCCCGGCTCTTCCGCGCGGTTCAAGAGGAGCAGGCCAAGCTCCAGGCCATACTCAACGAAGCTGCCGATGCTATCCTGGTCACCGATGACGAGGCCCGTGTGCTTCTGATCAACCCTGCGGCGCGGCTGGCTTTTGGCGTCCGAACCTCTATGTTGGCGGGGATGCGGCTTCAGGATGCCGTGGACAACGAAGCACTCCTGGCTTTATTCCGGAAAGCGATGGAGAAGAAAGCGCCCCAGGAGAAAGAGATACCTCTGTCCGATGGCCGCACCCTGTTTGCTACCCTCACTCCGGTACGGGGTGTGGGATGGGTGGCCGTCATGCAGGACATCACCTACCTCAAAAAGCTGGACGAGATGAAGTCCGACTTCATCGCGACCGTGTCGCACGATCTGCGCTCGCCCTTGCAGATGATCTATACCTATGCGGGCCTGCTTCCCGAAATAGGCCCGATGAATGAAGTGCAGAAGGAGTTTGTCGAGGGCATCAACCAGAGCGTGGAGAAGATGTCGGCTCTGATCAGCGATCTTTTGGACCTGGCCAAAATCGAGGCCGGCATGGACATGAACATCAGGGTATGTCGGATGGACAGCCTGATCCGCGCCTCGCTGACCAGCTTCTTGAAGCCAGCCGACCTGAAAGGGATCACCATCAAGACCGATATTGATGAGCCCTTACCTCTCGTCGCGGGCGATCCCACCCGCTTAGAACAGGTGATGTCCAACTTGTTGGACAATGCCTTGAAGTATACGCCGGCAGGCGGGGAGGTCACCGTCGCTGCCTGGGCCGAGGAGGGCGAGGTCATCGTGGAGGTGCGCGATACCGGCATCGGCATTGCGCCGGAGGATCAGGTGCACCTTTTCGAGAAGTTTTTCCGCGTGAAGAACGAGCAAACTCAAGACATCGGGGGCACCGGCCTGGGACTGGCCATAGTCAGGTCCATCATCGAGCGGCACGGGGGGCGCGTGTGGGTCCGCAGTCAACCGGGGAAGGGTAGCACCTTTGGCTTTGCCTTGTCCGTGACTTCGGTGTTTTAGTGGGCTATAAAGGTCTCGCCTGGGGCTCGAAGCCCCAGGCTGAGCGGCGCAAGGGCGCTGCAAGCGCCCTGAAAGTTGTCTGGCAGGCTCAATAGCCCGCTGGAAGCGGGTAAGGCTCTCTTCCCACAATCAGCACCGCCTGTTTCACGGCGGTGCGTCCTCAATCTGGGCGCACGGTATATCCGTGGCGACTGATGGTGCGGATCAGGGTCGGGTTGCGGGCGTCGGGTTCCAGCTTGCTACGCAGGTTTTTGATGTGCATGCGCACCAGGGCCGGGTCACCGGTGCCTGGGGGGTAATCCCAGACCTCCTGCAGCAGGCGCTCGCTGGAAAACACTTCGCCAGGGTGGCTCATCAGATGGTGCAAGAGCTCGAACTCGATGGGTGTGAGGAGCACCGAGCGGTCGTTCACCGTGGCCTCGAAGGAG
>JACIWR010000195.1:2504-8467 GCA_014360845.1 Anaerolineae bacterium | reverse complement strand
CTTAGACTGATAGAGCAGAATCATCACATGAGAGAATCTCTGTAGCTCACCTGATTGCCCGGCTCAGCCGAGCCCAACCCGCTCTACGGTGATGCTGCCCGGGCGGCCCTGCCCGCCGTAGGCCGACACCCTTCGTCTCCGCTCAGGGCGCAGCCCTTCGATTGCACTCAGGGCGCAGCAGCGGTCGGTCGCTACGGGACAAACCTGCCCCGAAACTGAAATGCACCCCCGGGCATGTTGGGCTTGACTTTCACCTCGATGTGTGAGAAAATATCGGTGTCGGTATCACATTCCCCGCCCGCGAATCTCGTCTGATAGAGTCCCCGCAACGCTGACTTTTCCTGCAGATGTTGCGGGGTAATGCTATCAGGGCGGGTGGTGTACACTGAGAAAGGGGGGCCATATGAGTGCCGAGGAGATGAAGCACGATGAGACTCAGTTAGAAGTGAGCGAGGTCGCGGCTAAGGCCGGTGAAACCACGCCGGAGCCAACTCCTCCCCGCAGGTTGCCGCAGAGACTGGTGCCCGTGGTGGCGGGAGTCATCGTCGTCATTCTGTTATGCATCTGCCTGAGCCTGTTGGGCGGAGGCTATTACGTCTACAATCAGGGTATTCTCGCGGGTATCGGCATCGGCACCAAACCCAGCGTCCGGGTGGTGCAGAATTACATGCAGGATGCGGTGAAGGCCATACAGGGCATTCGTCAGGCTTACGAGCCTCTTCTCCAGTATGTAGACCCGGCAGAGCGCGACCGGGAGCGGCTGGATTTGCCGACGGCCATAGAGATCGATGGGCTGGAGTACGAACTCATCGAGGAGTCGGCGACGCGGGCCGTTGTCGCTGTGAAGGGCGAGTACTTCATCACCTGGGGCTCTGGCGAGGAGGCCACTACCACTCGCGAGAGTCTGGACGAGACCATCACTGTGATCAAAGGCGAGGACGGCAAGTGGTATCTGGCTGAGTTGCCTTACTGGTGGCCGCCGGGCTTCTAAGACGGGTTTTAAGGAATTACCGGACTCTGACGAATATCTCTTTTCTGCTCACGGCGGGTCACAGACCCGCCGTGAGTTGTTGAAAGGCCAGGCGGGTGTTCTGAAAACGGGTCAACGAATATGCAACGAATAAACGAATGGCGCCATCTTCATTCGCTGATTCGTTGCCCATTCGTTGACAAGATTCGCACTGCCTTAATTCCCATAGGCAGGCAGGATGAAGCGATTATCGGGCAAAGGATTGCCCGCCGCGTCCACGGCCTGCAGGCGGGTCACGGTGCGGGGATCGTAGACTCCCGTGGCCAGGCGATAATCGCCGGGCGGCACGTCGGTCAGAGAGAGGGTGATCCGGTCGCTGAGGACCTCGCCGGGCAGCCACCACGAGGTGGGATACGTGCCGTGGAGCGGCATCCCATCGAACTGGGCGACGATGTGCTCGCTGGCGGGGTCGAAGAGATGGACGAAAACGCAGTAATCAGTGTCCATCGGCGATAGCGCCTGCCAGTGGAGGGTGAGCTGCAGTTTGTCCTCCGTTTGCGCCAGGTCATAACCCAGCAGGCGCATCACTCCCCCGAAGTCCACGGCGGCCTGGTGCTGCATGGACGGCTCGGTGTAGACGTGCTCCCGCTCTACCAGGGGGACGCGAGCCGCGCCGAACTCGGTTCCACTGTAGCGGTCGTAGAGCACGATCTCCAGGGTGACAGCCTGCTGGGGCGATTTCCCCTGCGGGAAGGGCAGGCGCACCCGGTCGGTGACCAGCTCGCCCGGCGGCCACAGGCTGGTGGGCAGGAAGCCATAACCGGGTTGCAGGTCGCGTTGGGCCAGGTGGGTGCCATCGGCGGCGATGGCTCGCAGCGACATCGTCAGGTTGGCGGGGATGGACTGCGTAGCCCACCAGGTCAGGGTCAGGTCCAGCGCGCCGTCCACCGGCGTGGCCTGTACCGCGCTGAGGCGTACCCCGGTGGCTGGGGGCTGGGTCTCTGGGGTTTCTCCCACCGAGAAATCAATGGCAGCCAGCACAGGCTCCTGCCCGCTCAGCCGCCTTTCCCCGCCGATGTAGACCGGTCGCAGGTACGTCGTGCCCAGCTCGTGACCTTGCGCATCCAGGGGGATGAGCTCGCGCTCGCCCTCGAAGACGCGCACGCTGAGCAAAGCCAGACCGCGGGGCGCGTCGTGGGGGACCTCCAGGCGATGCCTGGTTTGCGCCGTCAAGGGGGCGCTGGCCTGAGCCAGGGGCGGCGGGCCGGCTTCGAAAAGCACCTCTGCCGGGGTGACGAGCTGCACCTCGGCGCGCCAATCGCCCTCGTGGGCCGTCTCCCACTCCAGCATCACCTCCAGTGTCTCTCCCGCTTTGATCTCCTCCGCCGCAAGCGAATATCGCCGCAGTCGCAGAGCCTCACCAAAGCGCACACCGTCCGGGTTGTGGTGCAAGAAGGGGGCGCGGGCGAAGTCCATGGTCAAACCGGCATCGTCGGCCACGGGGAGGTAGCGCAATCCGCCGGAGAGGAGGGCGATCACGGCTAGGCCCAGGCCCACTCCCAACAGCGCGCGCCGTACCGCCCCCAGAGATACCCTCCGGCGAATCAACAGCATGACCAGTGTGCCGAGGGCCGCCAGGGCGGAGACGAGCTCGCTCCCAGCGCGCAGGGGCGTGCGTCCCAGCCACAATCTGACTTCGTGCTCACCCTGGGGTATCTCCACGCTGACGTAGCCCAGACCCGCCACGGGCTTCACTTCCGCCGGGTTGCCGTCTATCTCGGCCCGCCAGCCGGGGAAGTAGAGAGTGGCCAGAGCCACCGTCGCCTGGGGCGAGGTCACGTGGATGCGCCAGGTCTCGGATGTCGGCCCTTGGCGCAGAAGTTCCGCGGCGGAAATCTCCCCGGCGACGGCCAGCGGCGATGGCTTGCGGCCCCCGTTCAAGAACACGGCCGAGGTGTAGGGACGGGGCACCGTCCAGCGGGGCAGGTACTCGTAGCGCACGGTGGAGCCCACATTGCCGGTGAATACCTCGTAGAGCATCAGCCGCTTTGGGGTGAGGTCAGCGCCGGTGATGGGCAAGAAATCCGGGCGCAGACCCAGTACGGCGCTGAGGAGCAGAAGTCCGGCGGCGCTGGCGGCGACCACGCCGGACGGGCGGAAGCGCTCCACCGGCCAGGCGATGACCAGGGCGGCGAAGAAGGCCTGTACCGAGAGAAATCGCCACGGGAACTGGGTGAAAGGGAGCAGGGGCAGGCGATCCCACAGCGGGCGCGAAAGAGGGGTGATCAACAGAGTGGCCAGGGCCAAGAGGAGAACGAAGATCGCGCTCAGCCAATCCACCTGCCGCCGGCGGACCCAGCCGACTACGATGACCAGCAGAGCAATAGCGGTGATGACCGCCTGGACCAGTCCCATGGCGAAAGGGGTACTTCCGGCGCCCATCTCGTAGTCGAAGAGCGGCGTGCGCTGCACCAGATTGATCCCGCGGAAATGGCCGGCGTAGTGGAAATATCCCTGAGTCTGGATGTCCTCCACGCCCAGACGTACCGCGCTCTGTTCGCCCAGAGCGGGAAGCCAAAACCAGGCGCTCAACGCCAGTCCCAGGAGCAGGCCCATGACCATGGCGGAGAGGATCACTCCTCGGTTTGGCTCCACCTTCTGGTCCTGCGGTGACCACCAGGCGAAGAAGAGGGCCAGGCACAGGATGAAAGGGCTGAAAATCAGCGCCGAGACGTTGTGCGTCAGGACGAGACCGCTGTAACTCAGTCCCACCAGAGCCACGTTGCCCGCCCTCGGCGATTGGCGCAGGCGCAGCAGCGCCCACGGAATAAGGGGGTAGAAGACGAAGGCGTAGAACTCGGACAGAGAATCGCCGCGCACGTAGACATTGACCAGGTGAAAGGGAGCGTACGCGTAGGCTATCGCTGCCAGGAAGATGGCCGCCGGTTGTCGGAAGAGGCGTCGGGCCAGAAGGGCCATCGCCCCGCCTGCCAGGACGAAACCGACGGTTTGCGTCAGCTTGAGGGCCCAGATGAGGTCAAGCCCCAGGAAGTGGACTAGGGCTGCCAGATAATAGGGCAGAGCAGCGTAGAAGTTGAAGAAGGGATAACCGAGTCCATAGGCGGCATCGGGCATCCAGCGCACAGGGAAGACCCCGGCCCGCAGGTTGACCACCAGTTGCCACAGGCGCACCAGCAGGAAGGGGCTGTCGCCGCCGCCCCGCGTGTTCACCAGGCCGCTGTGACACCATAGGGGCAGGGCAGCCATCCCACTGAGCAGCAGAATAAGCCCCATCAGTCTGTTGCGCTTTTGTACCCAGTCACCTATACGTGTGATCATCTCCTGTCCCTTGTTGACAAAGATGGCGATTGAGGGTATATTACCGCCACGTAGGCCTGGCGGGTCAGCTTCGCCTCGGCCCCGGCTCTGGTCTACGGTGATCCTGTGGGGAGGCTCCAGCTTTTGATGCCTAAATTTTCATTCCAAAAAGCATTGGGCCTGTTGGCCGTTGTCCTTCTGGCCTTCGCTTTGCGCCTGTATCAATTAGACGCGCCCTGGCTGCGTTGGGACGAGGGGTGGAGCATCGGTCTGGGCAGCCTGAGCTGGCGGGAGATACCGCGCGTGGCCGCCCTGGAAGTGCATCCCCCGCTCTTTTACCTGTTGCTCAAGCCCTGGTTATGGCTGGGCAAAAGCAGCTTCGCGGTGCGTTTTTTCGCTGTGATGGCCGGGGTGCTTCTGGTGCCCCTGGGATATGCCGTCGCCCGGCGCTGGTCGGGCCGCGAGCGGGTGGCCTGGCTGGCCGCGCTGTACATGGCCGTGGCCCCCCTGCTGGTCTATTACGGACAGGTGGCGCGCATGTATCCTCTGTGCGCTCTTTTCCTGTTGCTGAGTGCGTACTTTCTGCTCCGCGCCCTGGATACGGGACGGGTGTCCGCTTATATCGCCTTCGTGTTGAGCGGCACAGCGGCTCTGTACACCTTCTATTATAACGCTTTTGTGCTCCTCGCGCTACTGGCCTACGGGCTGCTAGCCCCGCGCTTCAGAGTAGGTCTCGGACCACGCTTATCGCCGCTTCCAGGTCGGGCTGCCAACCCGACCTACGGGCTAAGACTCCGTATCAGCATCGTCCTCTGCGGCGTCGCCGTGGCACTGCTCTACCTGCCCTGGGTTTTCTATGCGGCCAGCGGGATGATGGCCCGCGTGGGATCGCGCACCGGGTTCAATCTTGCGCCGGAAAGCGGGCTCAAATTCCTCAGTCTGTTGCGGCACGGCCTTTTCGGGCTGACTTTCGCCTATGGGCCGGGCTGGCTGGCCGTGGGCGCGGTGATTTTGACGCTGGCGGGGGGTGTGCTGTGCGCCCGGCCCTGGAACCGGGAGATGGGTCGCCTGCTGCTGCCCCTGTTGGCGGTGACCTTCGTCCTGGTGGGAGTGGCTCTCGGTGTGCGGGCCTACATGTTTGCCGCGCGCCTGTTGTTACCGGCCAGTCCTTTCCTGGGTCTGGCCCTGGCCTGGGCTGGCGACGTTCTGTGGCAGCGGCGGACCTGGTTAGGTCTCGCCGCCTTCGGTCTGCTGGCGATAGTCACCTGCTGGCCCTTCACCAACGGCCAGGTATACGCTAAAGCGCTGGAGGTGGTGGATCCCCTCGATCCGTACGACTTCTATGCGCCGTTGCAGGGACAGGTCCGTCCGCAGGACATCGTCTTTTTCAATAATCTCAGCCCCGCCGGATTTTACGAGCACTTCCGTCAGCCGGGCGATCCCTCCTGGTCCTATGTGTTGCGCTGGGACCCCAGCATCGAACCCCTGGAAGAAGCGGTGGATCAACGGGTGCTCCCGGCGGCGCAGAGGCATCGGCGGTTGTGGTTCGTTTTATACAAGGGCACGGTGGCAGCCAACTACGAACTCAAGTACTGGCTGGATGTCAACCTCTATCCGGCCGCCGGCTGGTGGCACAAGGATACCCTGTATCTGCTCTACCTTTCGCCTCCGGAGG
>JACIWR010000195.1:0-2494 GCA_014360845.1 Anaerolineae bacterium | reverse complement strand
ATGATGATGGCGATCCCGTCGTCGATCCCCACCACGGCGAATGCGGTGGTGGTGAGCGGACCCGATGCCTGGTATGGATACCCTGTATCTGCTCTACCTTTCGCCTCCGGGGGAGCTGGTCAACGTGCCACAGAACGCCCTCTTCGCGCCCGGCCTTCAGCTTCGCGAGGCGGCTTTCACCGCCCAGGCCCGGCCTGGAGGGGAGGTCGCCGTGCGTCTGACCTGGCAGGCGCTGGAGCGCCCGTCGGCGAGCTATAAGGTCTTCGTGCATCTTTATGCTCCCGATGGCCACCTGGTGGCCCAGCACGACGGCTTCCCGGCAAACGAGATGCGCCCTACCGATAGCTGGCATCCGGGGGAGATCGTCACCGACAATCACGGCCTGCTCCTGCCACCTGATGCACCCACACCCCTGCGCGTAGTGGTGGGACTCTACGACCCGGCCACAGGAGAGCGGTTACCGCTGGCCGATGGCGAGGAGGTGTGTGAGGTGGGTCACATCGAGGTGGCGAGCACGGAATAAGCGGGCCAATGCCTTCTGACAACAAGCGCCCCCTTCTACGCATAGAAGGGGGCGCGCGTTTTCGATTCCTCTTTAGCTCTGCCCCTTACGCAGCCGAGCGGCGCAGCAGGTTGAACCCGACCAGGATGGCACCGGCGAGGATGAGCACGATGATCCCGCTGGCGTTGTACGCGGCCTGTCCCATGGTGGACAGAAGCGCCACCGGCGTGGGGCTGGGCGAGGGCTTGACCGGCGCGGCCACAGTAGGTGAGGGCATCAGCCGGTTGCCGAACTCGATATCAATCGTCGAGCCGCTGGCCAGGGCCACACCCCAGCTATCGTACGTCGTGGACTCGTAGCCGGGTGGGTTCAACTCCGAGACGAAGTAGGTCCCCGGCTCCAGACCGTAGAAGCAGTGAGGCTCGTGCAGGCCGTTGGACGAATAGCTATCTATGACGTGTCTGGCATCTGAGATGGTGAAAACGGCATAGGGTAGCAGCCCCTCACCCGCATCGCGCCGCCCGTTGCCGTTGTAATCCTCAAAGGACAACACGCACACTGAGGCCGTCACCGGTGTGGGGGTGATGGTCGGCGTCGGGGTTTCGGTAGGAGTGGGGGTGACGGTGGGCGTGGGAGTATTCTCCGGCGTCGGGGTCGGTGTAGGTGTGTTGGTCGCCCTTGGGGTAGCCGTGGGCGGGCGCGGTGTAGGTGTGGGAGTGGAAACGATCACCAGGCTGGCCTCGTCCCAGTTGGCGACCAGGTGTTTCATCGCCCACTCCGGGTTGGAGAAGGTGAAGACAGTGATGGTCGAGTTCTGGGCCACGGCTTCGACCGTGAACTGCTGCCAGCCGGTCGCATTCGCCTCCGGGCTCCACACCACGTGTCCGGCCAGGGCGTTGGTCCCGCCGGTGGGGTCAATGCCGACTTTCATGCGCAGGGGGCCCGGTTGCTTGTTCGGATCATCATCGTAGACGTACATATGCCCCCAGATGGTGAAGCGGACCTTGGCCCCTTTGGGGATGCCCGAAACTTGCTGGTAGAGGCCAGCCAGGTGGGTGCTGTAGATGATGCCGTATTGCTGCGCCTTCGCTCCGTGGTGCACACGTATCGCCTCACTCGTCAGTCCGAACTCGGGGCGTCGGTTCTTCCACAGAGGCGGCTTGTCGCCTTCGTCCACGTACCAGCCCACCCAGCCATCGGCCACCTTGAGCTCGCCTTCACCGTCCTGGTAATGGAAGCCGCCTTCAAAGCTGGGATTGACCAGCAGGTTGCCGCTTTGCAAGGGTGGCGCGGCCAGCACCAGCACAGGGGTGCTGAGCATCAGCAAAGTGATAAACAGCAGGAACGCTGCTATCGTATAGCTCGGTTTCTTTCTCATCGTCATATACCTGTTCCTCCTCACATTTTCGAGTAACTGACTCCGCTGAAAGAGGGTATCTCACCCCAGAGCACCCGGAAAGCGCTGATGCCGGGAAGCCCGAGCCCGGAGAGAACGGCGGCGGAGAGCATCGGTCTCACAGCGGAAACCTTTGGGACCTCTTCGCCAGCTCGGGATATGCTTTGTGTCCTCGTAGTTCATCCTTTCAGCGGACTGTTTCGGTGTTGCCCTGTTCTCCAGACCGTCCAGGCGGCGGTTAAGAGGTAGAACGCCGTCGTAACAGGTTGAAGCCCACCAAAAGCGCACCGGCGATGGCGAAGACGAACACGCCGCTGGTTCTGTACACCGCCCGCCCCATCGTGGACAGGAGAGCCACCGGTGTGGGGCTGGGCTCAGGGACCGCCGGTGCCACGGTGGGCGAGGGCACCAGCCAGTTGCCGAACTCGATTTCCACCATCGAGCCGCCGGACAAGGTCACGCCCCACCGGTCAGGGCTGGTTGACTCGTACCCGGGTGGGTTCAACTCCGAGATGAAATAAGTGCGGGGTTCCAACCCATGGAAACAGTGCGGCTCGTTGAGTCCGTCGCTCGAGTAGCTGTCAATCACTTGCTTT
>JACIWR010000194.1 GCA_014360845.1 Anaerolineae bacterium | reverse complement strand
TAGGCTCCCCCGATACGGTGATGGCGTTCGCGAGATGGTCGAAGCCAAAAGTCTACGCGCCGTACCCGCCGCCAACCTGCCCTACAGTAAGCCGACAGGGCGGCAGGTAGGCGGCTCTTAGGCTCCCCCGATACGGTGACGGCGTTCGCGAGATGTTCGGAGCCAAGGGGTCTGCACGCTGTACCCACCCTACCTGCTGCTGAGCTCATCTGCCGCGAGGATGGAGTCATGAGCATAAAATTGACCCGCAGAGAATTCCTGAAAAGCGCTCTCACCGGACTCGGGGTGGGAGCGCTTTCTGCACTAGGGGTGTCCACCTTGAGCGGATGCAATCGTCTAGCAGAACCGCTGCCGGAGGCCTCCCCACAGCCCACGGCGACTGCCTGGCAGGGCGCGCCGGTCATCACGCTGACGCCGGGACAGCAGTTTCACGAGGCCGGCTTCTACCGCACGCTGGAGGACGGCTCGGTCCAGTGCCAGATTTGCTTCCGCAACTGCGTGGTGCAGGACGGCAAGCTGGGCTTCTGCCATAACAAGAAAAACATCGGCGGTAAGTACGTCTCACTGGTCTATGGCCGCCCCTGCGCTTTGCAGGTGGACCCCATCGAAAAAGAGCCGTCTTTCCACATGCTCCCCGGAACGAGCATTTTCTGCACGGGCACGCCTAGTTGTAACAACCGCTGCAAATTCTGCCAGAACTGGGAGATGTCGCAGCGCACGCTCTGGGAAGTGTTCACCATGGAGGCGACGCCGGAGGATGTGGTGGATTTGGCTCTGGAGGCGGAATGCCAGTCCGTATCCTTCACCTATAACGAGCCCACGGTGTTTTACGAGTACATGTTCGACATCGCCCGGCTGGCCCGTGAGCGCGGCCTGCACGCCCTGTTCCACACCAACGGGCTGATTAACCGCGAGCCTCTGCTGGCCCTGCTGGAGGTGATGAACGCCGTCACCGTGGATTTGAAAGCCTTCACCCCTGAATTTTACCAGCGAGTGTGCTCCGCGGAACTGGAACCGGTGTTGCAGACCCTGCAGACCATCCGCGAGACCGATCGTCACCTGGAGGTGGTCAACCTGGTCATCCCCGGCAAGAACGATGATCCCCAGGACATCCGCCGCATGTGCGCCTGGATTGCCGAGAAGCTGGGGCCCGAGACGCCGCTGCATTTCATCCGCTTTTTCCCGGCGTATAAGTTCCAGCGTCTGCCAGCCACTCCCCTCGAGACGTTAGATCTGGCTGCTTCCATCGCCGACGAGGAGGGTTTGCAGTTTGTATACGTCGGGAATGTGCCCGGACACAGGCGGAACAGCACTTTCTGCCCGGACTGCGGGGAGTGCATCATCGAGAGGGTGCACTTTTTCGTCTTTGAGCTCAATGTGGTGGGAGGCAAGTGTCGTTTTTGTGGTCGCCCCATCCCCGGCATCTGGCAAACGTAAGATGGGGGGCGAGGCCCCGCCCTACCTGTGGCGCGAGGTGATCACCAGCGCCAGACTGCCCAACTTCAGCACGGCCACTACCGCACACGTGCCCACCATGCCCACCCCAGGGAGCAGCACAATCGAGACCGCAATGGCCCCCAGAAACGCGCCCACCAAATCCGCCGCGTACAACGTGCCCGCCGTGCCCTCCACCGTGCCCCCCTCGCGCAAGACAATCTGCGTGGCCAGCGGAAACTCCACCCCCACCAGCAAACCGGCCAGAGCGTTGAGGACCAACAAAATCACCACCGACAAGGCCGATAACGAAATCGGGATCAGGGGCGAAGCCAACAGCATGAACACCAGCGGCAGCAACACCCAAAAAGCCAGCAACGCCATCTCCACCCGCCCGAACCAGGCCCGCTCCCGCCGAATACGCCCCAAACGGGTATTTATCACCCAACTCCCCAAACTCAAGCCCCCCATGAAAGCAGTGAGCAACAAGCCGATAATGTGATAAACATAGCCGTACAGAGCCTGCACGGTGAAGATAATCAGCAAATCGGCCACCATCCCGCCGAAACCGGTGACAGCGATAGCCAGCGGAATCGTGGCTCTCTCCAGAGCCGGCCACCGACGACGGGCCAAAAGCAGAATAAGCCCCAGGACGACCAGGGGCACCACCAGAATCATCACCCGCAGCCCCTCCAACGCCTGAAAGAACCACTGCAGCCCGGGTGAGAACATTTCATTCCAATACGCCAGACCATAAAGCAACCCCACGGGATGGAGATCACGATTGACCCTCACCCCCGCCCTCTTGTGCAAGGATTGCCGGAACCAGGCCCATCGCTCCTCGTCGAGCTTGAAGCGAATGTGGAAAGCGGTCATCATAGCCGTGGGGATACCGCGCTCATCCCAGCGCCGCACCAACTCCTCCAGCGATAACGTGATGATGGCCTCAGAGGGCGAGGCCAGCCACAGCGTCGTGTCCCCAGGGATAGGCCGCACATAAGGGTAAGCCTCCTGCAGCGAGCGACGCAAAGTCAGATTAAGATGGCCCATGGCTGGGCTGACATAAGTCAACGAGCCGGGAGCTTTCAGCACGAGAAGGCCGTCGTCCGCCAGAATGGCTCGCGTCAAGTGGAAGAACTCGGCGGAGTAGAAACGGTTCAATTGCAGAGTGGAGGGGTATGGCAGATTGATCAGGATCAGGTCATACGGGGCGCTATCCCCGCCCGCCCGATGGCGCACCAGCAAGCGGCCATCCACGTGCTCGATATGCACCCGTGGATCGCTCAACTCGGCTTGTGTCAGCGGCGTGGGGAATCGCTGCGCCGTCTCGATAAGCAAGGGGTCCAGTTCTGCGTAGTCAATGCGCTCCAGGGGATATTTCAGCAACTCGTGCAGCACCCCGCCTACCCCGCCACTGACCACCAACACCCGCCGGGGTTGGGGATGAAACAGCAGCGGCAGATGCACCAGCTCCTCGACCCCGGCGATGTCGGGCACCGGCGCCGTGAGAATGGGCACCCCGTTAGCGAAGAAGGTATACTGCTCCGCCTGCGCAATGACCGCCACATTGCCATAAACCGAATCTCGAGACTCCACCAGCGGGAAACCCGACCACTGCTGACCCACTATCCAGCGCTGCAGAGCCTCACTCCAGGGGGAGAGGAGAAACACTGCGGAGGTGACAGCCAGACAGGCCACAGCGATAGAAGCTGGCGACAGCCGACGGCAGTGCGGGTTCACCACCAAACTGACCGCCGAAGCCAGGTTGAGCACCATCAACACCAGCGCCATGCGCGTGACCGACAGATAGGGGATGAATAAATATGTGAACACCACACCTCCAACAATGCCCCCCGCTGCTTCGGCGATGTACACCCGACCAATGGCGGGAGCCTCTTGCTGCTGCGTCGCAGCCACCAGGCGGGCGTACACCCGGCAGCCGATGGTGAACATAGCCCCATCCACCAGCCCCAGCGGGGTCAGCACCAGAAACGAGGCCAGCAGCATGGGGAACAGGCTCATCCCCTCGCCGGGCACCACCCCCATCAGATTCCGCACGGTGACAGCCAGGTAGAGCGCCGGGAGCAGGAGCAGAGCCAGCAGCACCTGCAGCATGGCAAAGGCTGCCGGTCGCGGGCGCACTCGCCGGGCCAGGCGACCCAGCAATCCGCTGCCGAGGGCCTCTAACAAGAGCCAGCTCCCCAGCACCAGGCCGATGGAGAGCTCGTTGCCGGCGAAACTCACCAGGAGTTGGCGGGCCATCAGCGACTGGGTGACGCTGAAGGTGAAGCCCATCAGCCAGAAAGCCCCCACTAAACTGATTCGAGTTGACCTCGATACCCTCTGCACCGCATCACCTCCCCAGCACTGGGTTCCTTTGCCGCCGGATACACAAAGGGCTGACCCGCTCAGGTCAGCCCCAATTAACAAAGAACCCGTTTTCCGGTAGAAAACGGGTTCCGTTTCTCGCTCATTCTCCCCGCAGTCGCGGGTCAAAAGCGTCGCGCAGGCCATCGCCCAGGAAGTTGAAAGCCAACACAGTGAGCACCAAGGCGATGGCCGGGGCCATGATCAGGTGCGGGTAAGAACGCAGCCCCGTATATCCTTCGGAGATCATGATCCCCCAACTGGGAGTAGGAGCGTCCACTCCCAGGCCGATAAAACTCAAGAACGCCTCGGTAAAGATGTAGCCGGGGATGGCCAGGGTCTCAGAAACGATGCACGGCCCCAACACGTTAGGCAGCAAGTGACGAAAGATGATGCGTGCATCGCCAGCGCCTACCATGCGCGCGGCCTCCACGAACTCCTTCTGCTTGTAGGAAAGCACCTGACCACGGGCTATGCGGGCCATCTGCAACCAGTTGAGAAAGCCCATCGCAATGAAGATGAACAACATACCCCCCATGCGCCGGTTGAGATCGAGCAACGGGCCCACGAAGGCGATGCCGCTACCGCGCCGGGAGAGCGCCTTGAAATAGACCTGCAGCAAAATCACGAAGATAAGAAAAGGAAAGCCATAGAGGAAATCTACCAGGCGCATCAGGAAATTGTCTATACGACCTCCCGCGTAACCGGAGACCATACCTATGACCAGCCCGATGACCAGGCTGACCGAGGAGGCAACAAAAGCGACGGCCAGGGAGACGCGCGCACCGTAGATGGTACGGCTGAGAAGATCGCGCCCCAGATAGTCGGCGCCGGCCAGGTACTTAGAGCTCGGTACGGCGTAGTTGTCCTCGAAGTGGACCTCAGCAAAGTGATAAGGGGCGATGAAATCAGCAAAAATGGCCATCAGGATCACCAGGATCACAAACACTCCGCCGATCACCGCTGCCCGGTTTTTCAACAATTGCCGCATCGCATCTCGGAACGGAGTGCGCTCCCGGCGACTGGCCTCGAACGCCTCCTTCGCTTTCTCTCGAATCGCAGCCTTTTCTGCAGCAGCCATAAATTATACTCCTTCAATCAAAATTCTATTCTCCGACCCGGGCTTTGATCAGCATGAGCCACTACTTTTCATCCCTCCCCTGCCCGGGTGTAACGAGTCAACCTCGAAACGCTAATCGTACCTGATACGCGGATCCAACCAGGCGTAGGTGATATCCACCATCAAATTGGCGATCACCAGGAACACCGAATACAGCAGAGTAGTACCCACCACCACGGGATAATCCCGGTTACCCACGCTGGTCACGAAGTGTTTCCCCAGGCCAGGGATGCCGAATATCTGCTCGGTGGTAAAAGTGCCGGTGAGCACAGCAGCAAACATGGGGCCCAGAATAGTCACCACGGGAATCAGGCTGTTCTTCAAAGCATGGCGCACGATGACGACGCGCTCCGCCAGACCTTTAGCCCGCGCCGTGCGGATGTAATCCTCGCGGATGGTCTGCAACAGACTGGCCCGGGTCAAGCGGGCGATGCTGGCCGAAAGGCCCGTGCCCAGGGTCACTACAGGCAAAACAGCGTGTCGCCAAAAATCTGGTGTGGGAGTAGGCAGGAAGCCCAGGAAGAAGGGTGGCTGGGCCCCCCAGCGAGCCACCGGGAACCAGTTCAGCTTGAGCGCAAAAATCCAAATCAGCAGCGGGCCCATGACGATGTTCGGTATGGATACCCCCAGAATGGCTACAAACGTGCTGGCGTAGTCCAACGGCGTGTTCTGCTTCAACGCGGCAATGATGCCCGCCGGTATGCCGATGAGCAGCGCCAGAAGCAGAGCCAGAGCTCCCAGTTGAGCCGAGATGGGCAATGCATCCCGGATGATGTCATTCACTGTGCGTCCTCGATACCGGTACGACGGTCCCAGGTCTTGCTTGACGATCAGGTCATACAAATAACGACCAAACTGCTTCCACACCGGTTCATTCAGGTGATATTTGGCCTCCAGGTTAGCCACTACCTGAGGGGGTAAGCTCTTATCCCCGGCGAAGTCAAAGGGTCCTCCCGGAATGGCGCGCACGAACACAAAGGTCGCCAAGATGATGGCAAAGAGCACGGGGATGAACCACAAAATCCGTCTGATTATATATCTGGTCATAACTTTCTCCTCGAGTCGAACGGTTTTTGTTAGCTATTTTAGTTTTGCCAACCCGGGCGCTGCAGCTAGCCGCCGTCAGCCGCAGGGTTGGATAGCTGTTCTGAGTCAAGCCGAAAGGAATCTCCCTTTTCAGCATAAGGACAGATTGTATCTTCTCAATAATTGGGGGTAGGGGCAGGTCTTGCACCTGCCCGCCTGGGCGACCGCAAGGGTTCGCCCCTACATTTTGAGAAGATACGACAGATTGAGCAGTCACGTCAAACGAGAGATTTCCCTTCGGCTTCACCCAGACCAAGGATTTCCGTCAAGGCGTAGTCCGCGTAGAAACCAATTTTGGGGGGATAGCCGAAGCTATCCCCCCAGATCGGCCTGAGGCCTAGTAGGACATGGTGTTGACCGCCTCGCCGTTCTTGATGATGTACAGAACGTAGGCGTAGTCGGAACCGGTCCGCGGGTCGAGGGTGCGCTTCACAGCGTACTCGATGTCGTAGGCCGTGACCTTGCGCGGGTTGCCCTCGTCATCCAGGACCTGCTCCACTTCCTTGGTCTTGGTGTTGTAGTGTACCCAGACCACGTCGTCGCGCATGTGGAAGGTCCAGGTCAGGCCGTCCTCGGAGACCTCCCAGTCGGTGGCCAGCTCGGGGATGACCTCGCTGGTCACGTCGTCGAAGTCGGTCAGACCGAGGAAGAGCTGCTCATCCAGGTCGACGGAGGTGGTATCCGTGGCCAGGGCCGGGTCGGCGGTGGGTGGCTCGGTGCCGAAGTTCCAGTTGAGGGTCACCACGTCGCCGGTCGCGCCGGTGGCCGCCTTCTTGGCCTCCCAGTCAATCTTCCACAGGGCGAAGTGGTTACCACCGATGCCACGCTGCAGCCGGGTCAGCCACGGCTTGCTCAGGTTAGGCCCGGTGTAGTAGTAGATGGGGGCCATGGCCGCGATTTCCTCGACCAGGAGTTTCTCCGCCTGCTTGTACATCTCTTTGCGCTTTTCCGGATCCTGCTCGGCGCCCGCGGCGCGGGTCAGTTCGTCGAACTCTTTGATCTTGTCGCCCACGTAGGGGTCATCCGCGCTCATGCGGGTGCGGTTGGCACCGGCGGTGGGGTTGAAGACCTCATGCACCCAGTTGTTCTGGTCGGGGTAGTCCGCGCACCAGCCGAGACGGAAGATGTGTGGTGCATCCTCCAACGGAGTGTCCTTGCCGATGGTCTCCAGGTAGACCTTCCACTCCTGGTTCTCGACGTTCACTTCGATGCCCAGGACGTCCCGCCAGTTGGCCTGGATGAACTCAGCGATCTTCTTGTGGCCCTCGCTGGTGTTGTGCATCAGCACCACGTCGGTGGGCCAGCCCTCACCGTTCGGGTAACCGGCTTCGGCCAGCCACTCCTGAGCCTTCTGCTTACCCAGCTCGTAGTCCAGGCACCAGGGGCACACGTCGGGGTCGCCCGCCACGTTGCCGAAGATCAGCGGGTTGGCGAAGGCGTTGGCCGGCTGCTGGCCACCCTTGAGCACGGTGTCCACCAGGGTCTGGCGATCAATGGCGGCCGACAGGGCCTTGCGCACCAGCGGGTTGTCTACCGGCGGCTTGGTGGTGACAAAGCCGTAGTAGTAGGTGCAGTCGCTGGGGTAGATGACGAACTCCTGGCTGAGCACCGGGTCGGCTTTCACGCGGTCCATGTCCTCCAACGGCGGAGCGGTGGTGTCCAGCTCGTTGTTCTCGTACATGGACATGGCCGTGGAGGCCTCGACGATCATCACGCCCTCGATGCGCTCGATCTGCACCTCGTCGGCCTTGTAGTAGTAGGGGTTCTTCTCGAGGACGATGTGATCATCGTGCACCCACTCGGTCATCACGTACGGGCCGTTGGTGACGATGAAGCCGGGCTCGGTCCAGCGGTCACCATACTCCTCGATGACCCACTGAGGCACCGGGCGCGCCACCCACATGCCAGCGATGGCCGGGAAGAAGCCCGCCGGGTTCTCCAGGGTGAACTCGATGGTGAAGTCATCCACGGCCTTCACGCCCAAAGTTTCCAACATCTCGTCCACACTGGGGCCCGCCTCAGCCGTAACCTCGACGACCACCGTCTCCTTCTCCGTGACCACCTGGGTCTCCTTCACAACCACGGTCTCTTTCACGATCTTCTCGACCTCGGTGGGCTGGCAGGCAGGGAGAACCAGTGTCGCGATCATCACTACAGCGGCGAAGATCGCCCACTTCTTGGTAAACATTTCCTCCTCCTTAGTTTGTTAAACTAAATCGTCCACTGATGATCATGGGCGCGGTATCCCATCGCGCGGGGCGCGATGCGCACTGTCCCGGCTTATGTCCCGCCTATCACCCCCTTTCTGCTGGCAGACATGTCACCTTCGAGGTTGATGGGAACCTCCGGCGACAGTCTACCCAAGTAAATTATGAGGTCACAAGCCCTCGGATGAGCGTCGTTACCTTTCATCCGCGTTGGTACGAACTTTTCACTTTATCTACAATGAATCAGGTCAAAAGGTTCAACAGCATCGCGGCAAAAGTGGCGTCTGGAGCAGGTTCTGGGAGTGAGGATTCCCGTTTTCCGAGAGAATTTCGCGCTTCGCTCCAATTGAGCGG
>JACIWR010000193.1:6189-8572 GCA_014360845.1 Anaerolineae bacterium | reverse complement strand
ACCCCTCTTCCCGCCGGGATAAACTCCCGCGTGGCGGGAGGCCCGCTTGCCGGCGGCGCAGGGGGCGGCGGGCAGGCCGGCAAGACGATCTCCTCATACTCCTTGGCGGCGAGTCGGTGCGCATTCTCACCGGCTTCATCGAGCCCCATTTCTTCGCCGGATTAAGCGGGGGACCAAAAGCGGTATTGCCCGGCATCAGCGACATCGAAGCCATCATGGACAACCACGGCGCGACCATGATCGCCGATCCCAACGCCACCTGGACGATGACGGAGGGAAATCCGATTTGGGAGGAAATGCTGGCCGTGGCCCAGAGCACCTCACCGGCCTTCATCCTCAATGTCACCCTGAACCAGGAGCGGGAGATCACCGGCGTCTTCGCCGGCGATTTGGTGGCGGCCCACCGGGCCGGCGCCGACTTCGTGCGACGCACGGCGCGACGGGCGGTGCCTCATCCTTTCGACATCGTCATCACTTCCAACAGCGGCTATCCGCTGGACCTGAACCTCTACCAGGCGGTGAAGGGCATGTCGGCGGCGGCGCAGATTGTGCGCCCCGGCGGGGACATCATCATCGCCGCCGAGTGTTGGGACGGCATACCCTCTCACGGCGAGTACCGGCGTCTGCTGTGGGAGGCCAATTCGGTGCAGGAGCTGCTGGACACGGTCATGGCTCCTGGCTTCCGCTGTCACGATCAGTGGGAGGCGCAGTTGCAGGCCCAGATTCAACTCAAGGCCAAGGTGCACGTCTACGCCGATGGGTTGACGGATGAGGAACTGCGCCATGCCTTGGTGATTCCCTGCCGCTCTATTGAAGAGACGGTAGCCCGGCTACGGCGGGAGAATCCGGCGGCCACCATTGCCGTCCTCCCCGATGGCCCCCAGACGGTGCCTTACGTGAGGGCCGCAGAACCTTGAGGAGAATGAATCATGGCAGACGTGCCTGAGCATCCCTATAATTCCGTCACTCCGGCCATCGTCGCCGAGCTGAGCGATATCGTGGGAGAGCGCTACGTCATCTTCAACGAACCGGAGCGCATGATAGATTACGCCCACGACGAGGTGGCCGGTGAGGAGTATGCTCACATGCCCGAGGTCGTGGTCAAGCCGGCGAGCGCCGAAGAGATTTCCCAGATTATGCGTCTGGCCAACCGCGAGCTCATTCCGGTCACCCCGCGCGGGGCCGGATCGGGGCTCTCCTGCGGGGCGGTGCCGCTCTACGGTGGCATCCTCCTCTCCCTGGAGCGCATGAACCGCATCCTGGAGATTGACCGCGAGAACATGGTGGCCGTGGTCGAGCCGGGGGTGATCACCAACGACATCAACGAGGCCATCAAGGAGTACGGGCTCTTCTACGCCGGTTATCCCATGAGCGTGGAGTTGTGCTTCATCGGCGGCAACGTGGCCGAGAACGCCGGTGGGGGGCGAGCCATCAAGTACGGCGTCACCGGGCGTTACGTGCTGGGCCTGGAGGTAGTTTTGCCCACCGGCGAGATCATCCGACTGGGCGGCAAGCGGGTCAAAGACGTGACCGGTTACGATCTCATTCATCTGCTGGTGGGCTCGGAAGGGACGCTGGGCATTTTCACCAAGATCACCTTGCGATTGCTGCCCCTGCCTGCGGAGCGGGTGGTGCTGCTGATCCCTTTCGCCGACGTGCCCTCTGCCATCGCGGCGGTGCCCCGCATTATGACCCTGGGGCACATGATTCCCTCGGCGGTGGAGTTCATGGATCGCCTCTCGGTGCAGACCGCCTATGAGCACATTGGCGAGCGCCTGCCTCATCCCGACATCGGGGCCATGTTGCTGATTGAGGTGGACGGCTACAGCAAGGAGCAGGTGGAGGCGGAGTACAACGCGGTGATTGACCTCTGTCTGGAGTTGGGGGCTCTGGATGTTTACGTGGGCAACACCCCGGCCACAGAGCGACGGATGTGGCGGCCACGTCAGGAGATGGCCGAGGCTTTCAAGGCTATCTGTCCCGTGCAAAGCCTGGAGGACATCGTCGTGCCGTTGGCACAGATACCGGAGCTGATGCCCGAACTGGAGCGGCTTTCCCAAAAGTACGACGTGCTGATTCCCTGCTACGGCCATGCTGGCGACGGCAATCTCCATGCCACAGTGGTCAAAAAGCCGGAGACCCCGCTGGATGAGTGGCAGGAGAAGCTGCCCGCCATTCTGGAGGACCTGTACATCGTGGTCTCGCGCTTGGGCGGGACGATCAGCGGGGAGCACGGCATTGGTTCCAAGCGCTCTCGCTATCTGCAATTGGTGATGGACCCGACCGTCATCGAGTTGCAACGGCGCATCAAGCGCGCCTTTGATCCCAATAACATTCTGAACCCGGGCAAAATCTTCCCGCACCCGAACATTAGAAGCCCCCG
>JACIWR010000193.1:0-6180 GCA_014360845.1 Anaerolineae bacterium | reverse complement strand
ACGGATGCTTTGACAAAAAAGCAAAACTGGCTATAATGGCCGAAGTTAGACATGACTAACTTTTCCAACCATAGGGGGCCAGAGGTGCAATTGAGTGCCAGTGGAGAGGATTATCTGCGAGCGGCGCTTGTCCTCAGCTCGCGAGACGGCTTTGTGCGGATCACAGACCTGGCGGATTATCTCTCTGTGAAGCCTCCCTCGGCCGTCTCCGCCGTCAAGAAATTGGCCCGAGAGGGTCTGGTGTGCCATGAGCCCTATGGACGGGTGGAACTCACCGGTCAGGGGCGTCAGGTCGCCGAGGAGCTTCATCGTCGGCATGAGACCCTGGTGGCCTTCCTCACCCGTTTCCTGGGTCTCGATGAGAGGACGGCAGAAGAGGATGCCTGTCACATGGAGCACACTCTAAGCGTGGAGACGCTAAGCCGCATTGTGAAATTCCTGCGATTTCTGGAGGCTTGCCCCGCCGGTCAACCCCGCTGCTTGAAGGCTCTTGTTCATTACATGGCGACGGATTCTTTGCCCACTTCTTGTCCTCAGGAGTGCAGCGATGGCCGCAGCGGGGTCGAGGAGTCGGACAACCTCCCATCCCAGGCGGATATGGACGATGGAGGCGAAGCATGAGGCTACTGGGTATCTCAGGCAGTCCACGAGAAGGAGCGACGGCCTACGTGGTGAGAGAAGCGCTGGCCTTTGCTGCTTCCTTGGGCGCTGTTGAGACCGAATTCATTTCCTTGAAGGGCAAGCAAATCGGCTTCTGTCTGCACTGCGATTATTGCGTGCGCACCAAGAAGGGATGCGTGCAGAAGGACGATGTCGTCGAATTGTATCCGAGCCTGGAGGCCGCCGATGCCTGGCTGCTGGCCACTCCCGTGTACCAGGGCACCATGTCCGGCCAACTGAAAGCGGTTCTGGACCGCTGCCGGGCCCTGGTCGCCAGGAATCCGGATGTCTTCAGAAACAAGGTGGGAGCGGCCATCGCCGTGGGAGGCGACCGGGTCGGGGGGCAGGAGCCGGCCATCATGGCCATCCACGCTTTCTATCTGGCCAATAAAATGATTCCCGTGAGCGGCGGGCCTTTCGGTTCCAACCTGGGCGGGACGGTGTGGTCCCGCGATAAGAAGGCGGAGGGGGCCGCCGCCGATGAGGTGGGCATGAAGACCGTGTACCGGACGGTGGAGAGGCTGGTAGAGGTGACCAGGCTGTTGAGAGCGGGGGAGGGCGCATGACGCAGGTCAGATTGGCGTGGGGGATAACCGGCGCGGGCGATTATCTCCACGAGTCGTTGTCCGTCATGAAGAAAATCGGCGGAGACCCGAACGTGGAGGTCACCGTTCTGCTCTCCAAGAGCGGGGAGCTGGTGGTTAAGTGGTATCGGCTGTGGGATGAGTTGCAAGCGAGCTTCAAGAAGGTGAAGGTGGAGAAGGGGCCCAACGCGCCTTTCGTCGCCGGTCCTCTGCAGGTGGGATATTATCGTCTTTTCTTCGTTTCCCCGGCCACGGCCAACACAGTGGCCAAGATAGCCTTTGGCATAGCCGACACGTTGATCACCAATTGCGTCGCCCAGGCCATCAAGGGCGGAACCCCCGTGTACATTTATCCCGTGGATCAAGAACTGGGCAGCCGTGAGACGCAAATTCCCAATGGGAATATGATCACCATCCGCACCCGGCGCGTGGATGTGGAGAACGTCGAGCGGCTGAAAGGTATGGAGGGTATCACCGTTCTGAAACATCCTTTCGACATCGAACAGATTGTGACTTCCATCGTTAGTCAGGAGGTTGGCTGACAACTCTGCTGCCCATCACTCGTTACTCATTACTCGTTATCCCATGAACCATGTGAAGGAGGAGCTCATGAAGAAGTTACTGCTTCAACTGGACAGCGATAAGCACCCCAGCGTTTTTGACACCATCACCGCTTACGACGCCGGCGCCGATCACGTGATGGCCCTGGGCAACGTGGCCGTGGAGGACGTGCGCGATTTGGTGTACGGGGCGATGTTTACCCGCGGCGGGGAGGCGCTGAAGAACTCCGCCGTGTTCATCGGTGGCTCGGACGTGGCCACGGGCGAGGCCATGCTCAAGGCGGCGACGGAGGCCTTTTTCGGGCCGGTGCGGGTCTCGGTGATGATGGACTCCAACGGCTGCAACACTACCGCTGCTGCGGCGGTGGCCAAGATCGTTGGCGCGGCGGAGGTGAAGGGTAAGAAGGCCGTGGTCCTGGCTGGCACCGGACCGGTTGGTATGCGCGCCGCTGCTTTTCTGGCCAAAGAGGGTTGCCAGACTTTCCTCACCTCACGCCGCCTGGAGCGGGCGCAGAAAGCGACGGAGCAGATCAAGGAGCGCTTTGGCGTGGAGGTCACTCCCCTGGCGGTGAGCGATGAGGCCACGACCGCTCAAGCCCTGGAGGGCGCCGCCGTAGTCCTGACCACGGGCAAGGAGGGCGTGCAGTTGGTGGCGGAGGCGCAATGGGTGGAGAATCCCACCCTGCAGGTGCTGGCCGATGTGAACGCCGTGCCTCCGCTGGGCATCGAGGGCATCAAGCCTCACTGGGATGGCAAAGAGAAACACGGTAAGATTATCTTCGGCGCGCTGGGCATCGGTGGTCTGAAGATGAAAGTGCACAGAGCCTGCGTGGCCCGTCTTTTCGAGAGCAACGAGTTGGTGCTGGACGCGGAGGCGATTTTCGCCATCGCCAAGGAGATGGGCGGGTGAGAAGCCTCCGCCGCAGGCGGGGGTTAGGTCACTGCAGGGCCAGGCAAGCGGTCATAGACCCCCTGCTGCGCAGGGGGCTTGAAGTGGCTGTTTTCACAAAGAGGCGTGAATACCTGAAGTGCGAATCTTAATCGTGGGTTTCAGCACCCGGGCTGTCGCCGAGTCGGCGGCGCGGGGCGGGTATGACGTGGTCACCCTCGATTACTTCGGCGACCGCGATCAGAAGGAGCTGGTGGAGAACTACTCGCTGATGCGCGACTTCCAGCTCGGTTTCAGCGCCGAGGCTCTGCTGGAGGCCAGCCGTAGCCTCTCCTTCGAGGCAGTGACTTATAACTCCAGCCTGGAAAACCATCCCGAGGTCGTGGAGGCACTGGCCACGGGACACGTCCTGCTGGGCAACTCGCCCTCCACCCTGCGCCGGGTGCGCGATTGGGACTGCCTGCGCTCGCTCTGCCGGGAAGAGAACATCCCCCACCCGGTCACCCTGCTGCCGGGGGAAGAGGGGTTGGCCGAAGGGCCTGGTCCCTGGGCTTGCTCTGAGCTTAGACGATGGGTGAGCAAGCCGGCGCGAAGCGGTGGCGGGCACGAAATCAGATTTTGGAAAGGAGACCCGCTGGGCAAGGGGCGCATCCTGCAGGAGTGGATTGCGGGCCGGCCCTGCTCAGCCGCTTTCGTGGCCGACGGGCAACGTTGCGTGCTCCTGGGTCTGACGGAACAGCTCATTGGACGGACGGAACTGGGCGCGCGGGGATTCACCTGGTGCGGCAACATCCTGCCCCTCGGCCTGCCCGACCCGGAAAGGGAAGCCGTCCTCGATGCGGTGCGGGAGATGGCGGAGAAGCTGACCCGCGCCTTCGGCCTGCGCGGGGTTAATGGGGTGGATTTCGTGCTGGGGCGCAAGGATAAGGAAAAGGGGGATGAAGCAGGTCTCGTGCCCTATCTGGTGGAGGTGAATCCCCGCTACACCGCCTCCATGGAGCTGGTGGAATGGGCTTACGGGCTGAACGTCTTCGACCTGCACGTGCGCTCCTTTGGGGGGGCATTGCCCTCTTTCTCGCTGGAGGAGGCGCTACGGCAACCCGGTTTCTACGGCAAGGGCATCGTCTACGCCCGACAGGATGTGGTGATGCCGGAAACGGCGGGCTGGCGGGCGCAAGGGCGGCGGGATGTGCCTTTTCCGGGAGAACAAATCGCGGCCCATCATCCTATCTGTACCGTGTTAGTGCGGGGAAGAACGCGCGACGAATGTTGGATTAATCTTCAGGAAGCTGCGGAGATGGTATGGCAAGAGGTGAGTGAGTGACAGTGGGGCAGGCAGACTTCGGAAGACTGACGAAGTCTGGAGTGACGACTAGGGGGGAAATGGCGACTATGGCTGAGTTCATTCTGATCACGGGCCGCACGGCGAAACAAGGGGCGGCATTGCATAAGGGCAAGGATTCCTCCGAGTATCGCCAGGCGACGGGATTTGTGCAGATGAGCCGTGAGGACAGGGAGCGCCTGGGCGTCGAGGAGGGACGGCGTGTACGTTTGCGCACGGCTTTTGGCGAGGCGGAACTGGAATTGAGGGAGGGCGATGTCCCGCCGGGGATGCTCTTTGTGCCCCTGGGACCCGGCGCTAACGCGCTTATCGGGGCGGACACGGAGGGGACGGGCATGCCCGATTCCAAAGGGTTGCCGGTGGAGGTTGAGCTGCGATGATGATAGAAAACGTGGTCTGCCCTTTTTGTGGATGTCTTTGCGACGACATCGCCGTCGAAGTAGAGGACAACCGCATCACGGCGGTGAAAAAGGCCTGCGCCAGCGGTCGCAGCTTGTTTGTGAACGTGCACACCCAGGCGGCGAAGCCCACAGTGGACGGGGAAGAAGTGGAGTGGCCCCAGGCCATTGACGCGGCGGTGCGCATCCTGAACGACGCCGCCAACCCCCTCATCTATGGCCTGAGCTCCACCGCTTCCGAGGCGCAGCGCAAGGCCATCGCCCTGGCCGATTTGCTGGGAGCGACGATTGACAGCACTTCCTCCGTGTGCCACGGCCCGACCACCATCGGCATCCAGAGCCAGGGCGAACCCACCTGCACCCTGGGCGAGGTCAAGCATCGCGCCGACCTGCTCATCTTCTGGGGCTGCAATCCCGCCGAATCCCATCAGCGCCATTTCGCCCGCTATTCGGCCCTGACCAGGGGCAAGCTCACGCCGGGCGGACGCAAAGACCGCACCGTGGTGATGGTGGACGTGCGGCCCACCCTCAGCAGCAAAAGGGCCGATGTTTTCCTCCAAGTACGTCCCGGCTACGACTTCGAGCTGCTGAACGCGCTGCGTGCTTTGTTGAAAGGCCAGAACCTGGACGTGGATCAGGTCGGCGGGGTGGAGGTGGCTCGCTTGCAGGACCTGGTGGAGCGGATGAAGAGCTGTCGCTTTGGGGTGATTTTCTTCGGCATGGGGGTGACGCAGACGGGGGGCAAGCATCTCAACGTGGCCGAACTGGTGGCCCTGGTCGCCGAATTGAACGCCTACACCCGTTTCACTGCCATGCCCATGCGCGGCCACGGCAACGTGGCCGGGGCGGACTGCACGTTGACCTGGCAGACGGGTTATCCCTTCGCCGTGAGTTTCGCCCGCGGCTACCCGCAGTACAATCCGGGGGAGTTCACGGCGGTGGACGTGCTGGCCCGGGGGGAGGCCGACGCGGCGCTGATCATCGCTTCCGACCCAATGGCTCACTTTCCACGCCGGGCGGCGCAACGGTTGGCTCAGATTCCCACCATCGTCCTCGATCCTGAAATGAGCCTCACGGCCCAGGCGGCGCGGGTGGTGCTGCCCACGGCTATCTACGGGGTCAGCGCGGCGGGCACGGCGTATCGCATGGATAACGTCCCCCTACCTTTGAAGAAGATTGTGGAATCGCCGCGACCGACGGATGAACAGGTGTTGGATTGGATGATAGAGAGGGTAAAGACATGCTCGGCATAATCAACGGCGAGGTATATGACCCCCAAAACGGGATCAACGGTGAAGTGCGGGACATCTGGATTAAGGATGGAAAAATCGTCTCTGCCGACGAGGTGGAACGGGCGGAGGCGGAGATCATTGACGCCACGGGTCTGGTGGTCATGCCCGGCGGGGTGGATATTCACAGCCACATCGTCGGCGCTAAGGTGAACGCCGGGCGCAAGTTCCGCCCCGAGGACCACCGCGACCACGTGCGCACACGGACCACAGTTACCCGTTCAGGGGCCGGTCACACCGTGCTCACCACCTACATGACGGGCTACATGTACGCGGAGATGGGCTACACCACGGTGATGGAGGCGGCCACCGCTCCCCTGGTGGCGCGTCACACCCACGAGGAGCTGGAAGACACGCCCATTCTCGACAAGGGCGTGTTCATCACCATGGGCAACAATCACTTCATCATGGACTGCATTCGCAAAGGGGAGCGGGAGAAGGCCCGCGATTACGTGGCC
>JACIWR010000192.1 GCA_014360845.1 Anaerolineae bacterium | reverse complement strand
GCCCGGTGAAGTCCATTCGCTACCTCGCAATTTTTGCCAATTTAACCACCCCTAGGGAAATCGGTGTGACAGTCACCTGAGGTAAGAATGCTGGTTTTGTTCTGGACTCTCTTGGGCTTTTTCTCTGGCTCGCTCCCTTTCTCGGTAAGGTGACGGTCACCTTGCCTCAAGAGGTGGATAAATGGGACTGTCTATGACCAACATCCTGCACCCGGAGCGGTACCAGGGAGCCAAGCGGAGGTACCCTTATTTTGAAGGCTGGTACTACAAGCTGGTTGATGCCAGCGAGCAACATCGGGTCGCCGTCATCTGCGGCACTTACACGGGGCCGACCCCCGCGACCAGCCATGCCTTTGTTCAGTTCATGGACGGGATCACTGGTGAGGTGGCCTATTACCGATACCTGTCCGAGGACTTCCGCACCGAGGCCGGCGACTTTGAGGTGCACATCGGCCCCAACCGGTTTCGGATAGATCGCATAGACCTGCAACTGGAGGGGCCGGACCGCACAGTGGAGGGAAGCCTCCGTTTCCACGGAGTAACGCCGTGGCCGGTGAGACTCTGGTCGCCGGGTGTTATGGGATGGTATGCGTGGGTTCCCTTTATGGAGTGCTACCACGGCGTCCTCAGCCTTGACCACTCCACCGAGGGCATGCTTCGTATCAATGGGACTGCGGTGGATTTCACCGGCGGGCGCGGGTACACGGAAAAGGACTGGGGACGCCGCTTTCCAGTTGCCTGGGTCTGGTTCCAGAGCAACCATTTTGAGACGCCGGGCACCAGTGTCACGGCGTCAGTGGCGATCGTCCCGTGGATTCGAAGTGCCTTCCGGGGATTCATTGTCGGCCTCTGGCACGCGGGCAACCTGTACCGCTTCACCACCTACGCCGGCGGGGCCATAGAGCAACTCGCCGTGGATCCGGAAACGGTGGAGTGGGTGCTGCGCAACCGCCGGTACCGTCTCCAGATGTGCATCCGGCGCACCGAGGCGGGGCTGCTCTACGCGCCGGACCTGGAGGATATGACGGGCCGGGTAGCGGAAACAATGCTTTCCACTGCCGAGGTCCGCCTGACGCGGCTGGATGACCCCGATGTCCAGCCAATCCTGGCGGGTACCGCCCGCAACGGCGCGCTGGAGGTCGTCGGGGATATAAACAGGCTCACCTCGCAGGTGAGCCCGGCGTTAAGGAGAAATTCAGGCTAATGGTGAACCGAAAACGTGAACTGCCCCTTCTATTCCTCTTCGTCTTCGTGGACGTCCTGGGCTTCAGCCTGATCCTGCCGCTGTTGCCCTACTACGCGGCCACCTTCGGCGCGACGGCGGAAGGGGTGGGGCTCCTCCTGGGAGCTAACGCACTGACGCAACTCCTGGGTGCGCCGGTCCTGGGCCGCCTCTCCGACCGGTACGGCCGCAAACCGCTGCTGTTGTTGAGCCTGGGCGGGACGCTGGGGCTTTCGGCCGCGCTCAACAGCCTGACCCGTGTGGTCGCCCCGACCGTCGGTGGCTTCCTGCTAGGCCGAGTGGGCGCGTTCGCGCCGGGAGCGCTGGGGGCGTTGCTGATGGGGTGGCTGGTCTACTACACCTGGAAGCGGGTCCTCTCCGTGCCAGACCTGGCCTGTCCGACGCCAAGGGGAATGACGGAATGACTAGTCACCTGACAGTTTGAAGATGCCATTGCAGAAAGGTGCTCCGCGCCACCCTTGGGGCAGTAGTCATCCTGAGCGGGGTGAGTCCCGAAGCGGCAGCGGAGGGACGAACGTAGTCGAAGGATGACGAAAGAGCGAGCCCCGCATCCTTCGACTTCGCTGCGCTCCGCTCAGGATGCTCCCTCGTGGCCACGAGGCTGCTTCGGGGCCTTTTGCACCCTGCGCAGCGACACTTGGGCAAAGCTGTCGGGTAGCTAAACGGAATGACCCAATGACCCACTTTGCGTTTTCTGCGCCTGCTCTGAAAATAAACGTCAGTGGACCAGCGCAGGGCGGCTTCCATAGCCGCCACCGACCGCAAGACGAACTTGAGCAATGGACGACAGGTTTAGGAACCCGCCCCAGAAGTGACAGCTTGCAGGTGACCGTCACCTATGATCTCCCCCGCCTCCTCCAGTTTAGCCGCCGCCCGCTTCACTTCGGCTTCGCTCCAGCCGAAGAGCCGGGCCACCTGCGCCGGGGTCGCCACCACCACGCTTTGTAGATAACGCCGCAGGATGTGGCGCTGGGCCTCTCCCCGGCCAATGGCCCGCGCTCGCTCCGGAATGTCGGGGAACCAACGGGGAAGAAGCTCATAGATAAAAGCGTACCGCCACGCACCAGCCTCGGCAATCCCCACCGGCAGTATCTTCAAACCCACCTGCAACTCCACCAGCGCCCGCTCGAAGGCGCTTTTGGCACTTTGCGCGCTCATTCGCGCCTCGCGACGCAGGCGGATGGTGTCCAGCGGGCCGTGTTCCAGGATGGCCTCGTAGATGGCTTTGGCCTCGGCGGTCAGTAGCCCGTCTTCGTACTCCTGCAGATAATCGTCGAGGGAACCGTAGTTTTCCGAGAGGGCGTAGAAGTAGGGAAGTTCCTTCAGGGAGATGAAAGTAGCTTTGCGGCGGAGGAATTTGCCGTAGTACCACCACTTCTTGTCCAGCGCATCGTCCTTCCAGCCCCAGCACTTGCTGATGTCGGGGTCATCGTGCTCCATGGGTACCGGTCGCACGCGCCCGGCGATGGCGTGGAACAGGTTGGGCAACTCCACTCCCTTGATGGGCCAGAAGTGACAGAAACCCACCTCCTCGACAAAGGCGCGGGCTTCCTCTACCGTACGCACCCGCCGTTCGGGTGTGCGCCGGTAATTGAAATCGCGGCGACGTTTGATCTCGTCAGGCGTAACGCGGCTTTCAAGCCGCAACCAAGTAAGAGCGGTCACCAAGCTTTTTCACCCCCACCGACCCAGCGTAACACGGGCTTAAGCCCGTGTTACGGGGAGCTCTGTATCATCCAGGCTGGCGAAGTCGTTAGGCCGGGCGTCCTCCCGATAGTGCGCCCCGCGAGACTGGCGGTTATGCCAGGCGGCGCAGGTGACCACCCAGGCAGCCTGAGCCATGTTGCGCAAACCGATCAGATCGTCATTCAAGCGCGTGACACGGTAGAAGTCATCAATCACCCCCCACAAGTGATTGAGGTCGCGCAAGGCCCTGGATAAGCGGCGCGCGTTCCGCGCCAGGCCCACATAAAGCCACATGATGTTCTGGATGGTGCGGCGGTCTCGATGGACCAGCACCGGATCGGCCACCGCATTATTCCCCACATCCTCCCAGGGCGGGACCTGGTCCTCGTCTATCAGGCGCAAATCCTCGCGGACCGCGATGTCCCGCCCAGCCCGGTCGCCCCACACCAGCCCCTCCAAAAGGGAGGTACTGGCCAGGCGGTTAGCCCCGTGCAGTCCCGTACAACTGACCTCGCCCACGGCATATAGCCCCTCGATGGTTGTCCGCCCCCATTCATTCACCAGCACCCCGCCGCAGAAATAATGCGCCGCCGGCACTACCGGGATTGGCTCAGCAGTGATGTCAACCCCGGCCTCGAGGCAGGTGGTGTAGATGGTCGGAAAGCGCTCGCGGATACGATCGGGGGCCATGTGGCTGGCCAGATCGAGAAGGACGTGGGGATAACCGTGGGTGATCATCTCATGGTGAATGGCGCGGGAGACCACATCACGAGGAGCCAAATCCCCCCAGCGAGGAGCGTACTCGTCCATGAAATGCCGCCCGTCCGGCGTATAGAGCCGCGCCCCCTCGCCCCGTACAGCCTCCGAGATGAGAAAATTATCCGCACCGGGGACGGCCAGAGTGGTGGGGTGAAACTGTATATACTCGGCGTTGACCACGCGGGCCCCGGCGCGGTAGGCCATGGCCAACCCGTCTCCCCGCGCCCCTGGGGGGTTGGTGGTGTGGCGGTAAATCCGTCCCAGCCCACCCGTGGCCAGAACCGTGGCCTTGGCCAGGATACGACGCACCACCCTTTCCTCCTGGTACAGGACATAGGCCCCGTGGCAGGTGATGGGCTCATAGATGGCCAGAGGAGCCTTCACGTGATGGGAAGAGGTGATCAGGTCCACCGCCGTCGCCCCGGTATGCACGGTGACGTTGGGCAAGCGCTTCAGCCGCGCGATAAGAGCCTGCTCAATGGCCCGCCCCGTGGAATCCCCCACGTGCAACACGCGAGGCACCGAGTGTCCCCCCTCCAGGGTGTAAGAGAGATTCCCCTGCTCATCGCGGTCGAAGGGTATATCCCCCTCCTCGACGAGCAGGCGCTGCACCAGAACGGGCCCTTCCTCGGCGATAATGCGCGCTGCCGCCGGCAGACTGAGTCCCGCTCCGGCGGCCAGAATGTCGCGGACCAGCAAGTCCACCGAATCATCAACCCCCCGCCCCACAATGCCTCCCTGGGCATAGCGCGTGTTCGATTCCTCCGGATTAGCCGCCCGCGTGACCAGAACCACCTCTCGCTGGCGATCCTGAGCCAGGCGCAGAGCAGCCGTCGCCCCGGCAATGCCGCAACCGATGATCAAGACGTCTGTTTCAATGCATTCTTCCATCCTTCCACCCTTCTTACCCCAGCTCCAGCATCCGCTCCAACGCCATCCGCGCCCAGCGGGCCGTCTCGGCGTCCACGAACACCTCGTTGACCATCTCCCCGCGCATCAAGGCCGCCAGCACCCGCGCCAGGTTCTGCACGGTTATCTGCCCCATGGTGCGACAATAAGGGGGAACTTCGGCCAGGGAGATGATGTGCTGCTTGGGATGCTCCCTTTGCAGGCGTTGGACTAAGCGGGTCTCCGTGCCAATGGCCCAGCGCGTTCCCGGCGGTGCTGCTCTGACCTGTTTGATGATGTAAGCCGTCGAACCGGTCTCATCGGCCAGGTCCACGACCTCCATCTTGCACTCGGGGTGGACAATGACCCGAATGTCGGGGAACCGCTCCCGCACGGCATGGACATGTTCGGGCCGGAAGCGCTGATGCACGTTGCAGCAACCGGGCCAGAGCACCACCCTGGCGCGGCGGATGGCCTGCACATCCGGCAGGTGACGCACATTCCAGAGAAGCATCTCCTCCAGAGAAATGCCCATCCTCCGGGCCATGTTGCGCCCCAGATGCTGATCGGGGAAGAAAAAGACGCGCGGACGCTGCTCCAGCGCCCAGCGAAGGACCTGCGCCGCGTTTCCAGAGGTGCAGACGACACCCCCATGTCGGCCACAGAAAGCTTTCAAGGCGGCGGAGGAATTGACGTAGGTGATAGGGGTGAACTCCGCCTCGACATCGCCGAAGGCCGCATCCAGACAACTCCAGGCAGCCTGCACATCCTCCAGGGCGGCGGTGTCGGCCAGATAGCAACCGGCCGTCATGTCGGGAATAAGCACGTGTTGGCCGGGCCGGGCCAGGATGGCAGCCGTCTCGGCCATGAAGTGAACGCCGCAGAAAACGATGTACTGGGCCTCGGTCTGCGTGGCCTGACGGGCTAACTGCAGGGAGTCCCCGCGAAAGTCGGCAAACTCTATCACCTCATCCCGCTGGTAGTGATGCCCCAGAATGACCAGGCGCTGCCCCAAGGCCGCTTTGAGCTCGGTCACCTGGGAGACGCTATCGGACCGGGTCTCCCTCACCGGCGGCCTGCCCACTTCCATGCTTATGTCCAGGGCCGGCACCGAATGGGTCAGTGCCCCCACGGAGATGTAATCCACCCCTGTGGCGGCAATCTCGGCCACCCGCCCCAGGGTAACGTTGCCGGATACCTCCAGCGGCACCCGGCCGGCGGTGATGGAGACGGCTTGCCGTATTTCATCCAGCCTCATATTGTCGAGCATGATACGATCCACCGGCGGGGAAATACTCAGCGCCTGGCGTAACTCGTCCAGGTTCCGCACCTCCACCTCGATGGGCAGGGAAGGTTGCGCCTGACGAGCCCGGGTTACGGCCGGGATGATCCCACCCGCCGCTTCCACGTGATTGTCTTTGATCAGCATCATGTCGAAAAGCGAAAGGCGGTGATTCAGGCCACCGCCCATACGCACGGCGTACTTATCCAGCAAACGGTAGCCGGGTAGCGTTTTGCGCGTATCGAGGATGGCTGCCCGGCTGCAAGCGACGGCATCCACAAAACGGCGTGTGAGCGTGGCGATGCCCGACATGCGCTGCAAAAAATTGAGCGCGATACGCTCCGCCGCCAGCACACTGCGGCCCGGCCCTTTCACCTCGGCGATGAGCTCACCCGGCACCACCTCTTGCCCGTCGGCCACATGCGCGATGAACTCGATGGAGGAGTCCACGCGGCGAAATACCTCCGCTGCCACCGTCAATCCGGCAACGACCCCCGCCGCCTTGGCAACGATGCGGCCCTGGAGCACGACCTCGGGGGCCAGGATAGCCTCGCTGGTGGCATCGCCCGGACCGATGTCCTCGGCGATGGCCAGATCAATCAATGGCGCAGCGGCCTGCAATAAGAGCTTTTCCTCCTGCTTTTCCACCATTCCCCCCTCGTGACTTTTTCGACCTGTGCGGTTAAGTGCGCGTTTCAGCTACAAGCCGCCCCAAGCAGGTCGGGCCCGTAGCCCGACGCGGATGCGGCGGGGCATGGCCCTGCCCCCCATTTCCGCTCTGGCGGAGTTGAACTCCGCCAGATGCGGACATCAGCACCATTGTACGCCAGCCCGGACATTCTGTCAAAACAACCGCGGCGGTCGGCCACTGCGGTGAAAATCCAGCACCAGCGCCGGCTCTTCAGGCCGGTGCTGGCTAGCCTCCTGCCTCTCAGGGAATCAGAAAGGCATACGCCCGTAGATGAACGTCAGCTCGCGGAGCCGCGCCGCGATGTCATCGGTCAGCGCACCGGGCAGGAGCCGCCAACACCAGTTGGGAGGCCCAAAAGTGCTGGGGGTGTTCATCCGCGCCTCGTGCCCCAGGCTCAGCAAGTCCTGCGCCGGGACGATGGCCGTATCGGCCACCGAAGCCCACGCCAGCCGGATGAAATCCCAGGCAATATCGGAGCCGTCGCTCCCCATATAGCGGCGGGCATAGTCCCGCTCCTGTTCGGTAGAGGTGACCTGATACCAGCCCACCGTCGTGTCGTTATCGTGAGTGCCGGTATACACCACGAAGTCACGGGTGAAATTGTGTGGTAAGAAGGGATCAGTCGGGCCATTACCAAAGGCGAACTGTAGCACCTTCATGCCGGGATAGCCAAACGCGGCCCGCAAAGCCTCCACGCCAGCGCGCGATTCGGCATCGAAATCGCCCAGGTCCTCGGCAATGATCGCCACCTCCCCCAGAGCCGCGGTGACGGCGCGGAACAAATCGGCACCGGGACCGTACACCCAGCGACCGTTGACCGCCGTCTTCTCTCCTGCCGGGACCTCCCAGTAGTTATAGAAACCGCGAAAATGGTCTATACGCACCACGTCGGCCTGAGTGAAAGCCATGCGGAAGCGAGCGATCCACCAGGCGTAGCCGTTCTCGGCCATCACATTCCAGCGGTACAGGGGATGTCCCCAGAGCTGCCCCGTCTCGCTGAAATAATCGGGGGGCACACCGGAAACGACCGTGGGGCGCAGTCTCTCGTCGAAGTAAAACAAGGGGGTGTTGGCCCAGACGTCGGCGCTGTCCAGGGAGACGAAGATGGGGATGTCACCGATAAGGCGCAGGCCACGTTCATTGGCGTAGGCTTTGAGGCTCAGCCACTGTTCGAAGAACTGCCACTGGCGATACTTGTGATTTTCGATTTCATCGGCCAGGGACTCCCGGCACTGGGCCAGCGCCTCTGGCTGCCGGGTGGCGACGTCCGCGTCCCACTCGTACCAGGGACGGAAATCGTATCTCTGCTTCAAAGCCATGAACAGGGCGAAATCATCCAGCCAGGCGGCCTGTTCCGCACAGAAGCGAGCGAAAGCCTCGCGCTGGACCTCCGAAGCCCGCTCGCGAAAGTTGACGAAAGCCTGATTCAGCAAGGCCATCTTGTAGCTGATGGCCGGGCCGAAGTCCACCCGCCCCTCAGGGAAAGGCGGTATGTACGACAAGTCCTCCGCCGAGAGATGGCCGGCCTCTATCAGTTTTTCGGGGCTGATGAGCATTGGGTTGCCGGCGAAAGCGGACAGGCCCTGATAGGGGGAATCACCGTAGCCGGTGGGGCTCAGAGGGAGCACCTGCCAGTAGGCTTGACCGGCGGTGACCAGGAAATCCACAAAGCGGTACGCCTGATCGCCCAGATCACCGATGCCAAAGGGACCGGGGAGCGATGTGGGGTGTAAAAGGACGCCGCTGCCACGTGGGAATATGACCATGCGAAGCCTCCATATTAGCGAATATACCGTTTCTGAACACGAGCAGGTTGTGTCAACCGCCCGCTAATTATAGCAGAATGTCCTGCTATTCGCTAATATCGCCTTGAGAGGTCCGGGCCGTATCGGTAAGGGAGGCAGGAAACCCCCGATCTCGAGGGCCAAGTAGGTCAGGCCCGTGGCCCGACGCGGATGCGGCGGGGCATGGCCCCGCCCTGCTGTCATCCCTCACGGCGCAGGGGCTCGCAGGAAGCCCCCGATCTCGAGGGCC
>JACIWR010000191.1 GCA_014360845.1 Anaerolineae bacterium | reverse complement strand
GAATGCTTGCTCCACTCGGGGGCTTCCTGCCCACCCACCGCACACTGGTGCCAGGCCTGGCACCCTACTGCTGCTCGCCAGGGGGGTGCGCCTCGCCGCCCTGGTGACGGACAGCCGTCCGCGACCAGAGCCATAAAAACACCCCGGCCAGAAGCAGAGCAACCAAACCGCTCAATCCCGCCTCCGGCCCAAACGCTCCCCCGGTGATCCAATCCGCGCCGGGGCGGGGGTGAGTTTCCAACAGCCCGCGCACCACTATCCCGCTCACCGGTAAAGAGAAAACAGCGCCCTGAAAGAAATTCCACGAAAAATGCAAGGCCATAGGCAGCCATAAATTGCCGGAGAGCAAATAGGCGTAGGCGAACACTACTCCCGCCAGCGAGATATTCACGATGGCGATGAAGCTGACATTGGGATTCCAAACGTGGAAAACGCCGAACACCAGTGAGGATACAATCACAGCCGCCACCCGCCCCATCCCCTCGGTGAGATTAGGTAACACATAGCCCCGGAACACTATCTCCTCGTTCGCCCCCGCGATGGCGAAAAACAGTAGAGCAAGGCTCACATCACCCACGGCCTTGATGATCGCCCTTTCATCCCATACCTGGTGCTCAACTGCTAACAACCCCAGACCCCACTCGACGAAAAAGATGCCCGCCATCAACACGAAGCCCAGCGCCAGGCCGAAAGCCGTATCCAAAAGCAAGCGCTGGCGGCGAAATCCCAGGGTGACAAAATCCTTCCCATCGAGAAAGCGGCGGAAGAGATAAGTAAGGACCAAAACGACGAGGAAACCCAGACCGGTCAGTACCAGTTCCAGCCAGGTGGGGGAGGGGCCACCCAAAATCGCTTGCCCCACGGCCAGGGGGGTAACGCCTTTCGAAAGACTGTAGAGCATGTACAGGCTGAGGGCAGCGATTTGGACGACCAGCGTCACCAGCACATAGGCGCTGAGGTAAAAAGAAGCCCGCCACAGGGGGTGCAGACGACGGTCTTTGATGAAAATACGATGCAAAACCTGCCGCATGTGGGGAGATGGCATATCCGATGTCCTTGAAGGATTCCCTTGTGCTCCTCGCGTCCGCTGTGGTCAGAAGGCCCCTTGTGCAAAGACGCACCTGATGAACCTTAATGGCCGGAACAGGGTATACTATAAGACGAGGTCACATCGGAGGGCCGCTTCGTTACCCGCCCCATTTGCCCCAAATTGAAGCGCGCCTATCATGGTGACCCCGTGGCGAGGAGCAGATAATGTCAGGCACAAAACGAGTAGTGGTATTGGTTTGCGTCCTTATAGCAATCGTCCTCAGCGGATGCAATGTGACCCCTGACCGCAGTCCCAAAGTATCGCCCGATTGGAGCCGCGGCCTGCGTCTGGGTAACGGATACCTCAATCAGCCGGTGGCGATGGCTGTGGACGAGACGCAGACGGTGCATCTCGTCTGGTGTGGCTGGGATGAGGAAGGGGCCAACCGCTTGCATTACGTCACCCTCGACCGCCAGGGACGGGTCCAATCCGATCGCGACCTGGACATCCCCGTTGTCCACCCCCGGCGCCCGCAGCTCCTGTACGACGCAGCGGGACAACTCCATCTGGCCTGGGTAGCCCGGGCCGAGGATGGCGAGGATAGCCTCTTCCACGCCCTACTCACAAACGATGGCGCTGTATCCCTCGGCCCACAACGCCTGTCTCCCGCCGGGCAGGAGGTCAACAGGTTTCAGCTTTATCGGGACGCTGCCGGTCGCGCCGCTCTGGTGTGGGCCAATGTCGCCGAGACTAATCCCGGCCTCTATCACCTCACCCTCGATCAGGAGGGCACTCCATTGGCTCAGGCCGTCCTCATCGTCCCCAACGGCCACGTCCCTACAGCCCAGGTAGACAACGAGGGAACGCTGCACCTGATGTGGCTGGAAAAAATCACCTTCTCTCTGGAAGGGCTGTATTATGCGGCTTTCCCGGACTCTCAAGTGGCTCCCACCACAGGAACCATGCTCACGCAATTGGTCGTGGAACAAGGCTTGATTCTGGATGGCCCGGCGCTGGGTCTGGACGAGACTCACGTGTACGTCTTCTGGTCCCTGGAACGGCGAGGAGGCGGATTACAAGGGCCCAGCGCGGAAGCCTGGTACCTGAGCTTCCCCATAGGTCACCCAGAGGAGGGTAAAGCGCGCAAGATTGACCTGCCGGGCACATCCCAGCCGGAGTACATGACGTATGAAGGGGTTTTTAATTATACCAGCCTGCATCCCCTGGACCCCCGGCGCCCTGTGTACGGCAGTGATTTTGTCTACATGCCCGCCGTAGTGCCGGGCCAGCGGACAGAGCTACCCGTGCTCCTGATCGTGATGATCAGCACGCGCACCAAGTCGCGTCCTCAGCCGGTGATGACCGTTTTCGCCGCAGGGGAGATCAAAGGGTATCAGCTTATAGCGCTGACCGATGCCTTATCCACCCAGCCTAACGTGGTCGCCGACAACGAGTCCAATCTGCACGCCACCTGGTCGGACCTGGCAGGTGCCTGGGATTTCGAGATTTACTATGCAACCACCGCCCCCAGCGCGGCGGGCTGGCTGAACCGCACCAGTCTGGAGGATGTGCTCAACGGCGCTTTCACCCTGCTGCTGGGCCTGCTTTCCGGCATCGGGTTCATCCCCTGGGTAGGGGTGGCGATTCTGCCCGCTCTGATATGGGTGTCCATCTACTACGCTTTGACCGGAGAGGACGACCTGGCGTGGCGGAAGCCCCAAATTGGACTGGGCACAGCAGCCCTGGTCTATCTCATCTCCAAGCTGTTCCTTCTGTCTCCGCTTTTGGTGTACTTACCCGGTCTGGAGCAATTGCCGGAGCAGTGGCAAAGCTGGGTGATCTTGATAGTGCCGGTACTCATCCTGGGCATTGCCCTGGGAGCCGTGTACGTCTACCGGCGGCGCGCGGAGAGGGCTACTTTATTCCCGGCCTTTTTCGTCCTCATTCTCACCGATGTGCTGGTGACTCTGGTGGTGTATTCGCCCAGCATTCTCCGCGAGTAGAGCTCCTGGTCATCGCAGGTATTCTACCACGACCAGCCATCCACCGCAAATCTTCCAGGTCGCGAACCGGTGATTTGTAGCGGTGGCCTGCTGCCATGGCCTGAGCCCGTCCCGAGCAGAGTCGAGGGGCGGAGACGAAGGGCTGCGCCCTGAGCGAAGACGAAGGGCTGCGCCCTGAGCGGAGACGAAGGGCTGCGCCCTGAGCGAAGACGAAGGGCCGCGTCCTGAGCGAAGACGAAGGGCCGCGTCCTGAGCGAAGACGAAGGGCCGCGCCCTGAGCGAAGACGAAGGGGGGCCGCTTTTCCCGGCGTACAGAGCTGTTGATCTCGCGGAGTTGCACTCCGCGAGATCGGGGCTGTCCCGCAGTGCAACGGCGGGACAGCGGAAGCTCACCCCTGCTGAAGTCCTAGAAGCGAACTTTGATGCGCAGGCGACGCAGCAAAATCCCCAGCGCTCCACCCGGTACCCGTCCCGGCCTGGCCCCTTCCTCCCCTGGCCGATGGCCGTAGACATCGTAGTGAACGATCTCCGCCAGAGGTTTACGAGGCGGCGGAGGCGGGTCCTCTGCCGGGAACCCCACGGTCAGCAGCCCCACTACCTCCAAATGTTCCGGCACCTGTAGAATGGCGGCGATGGCTTTGCGATCCAGCCCGCCAATCCAACAAGTACCCAAGCCCAGCGCTCTGGCCTGAAGCATAATCTGCGCGCCAGCCAACCCGATATCCTCGTGCAGAAACTGGCGATACACACGACTCCGCGCATCTCCGCAGAGCACGATCAACAAGGGAGCCTCTTCCACATGGGCCCAACGGACGAAGTAGTAGGCAGCGTGTTGGGCTACCTGCTTGCGGATGGTCTCATCGCGGATGACGATGAACTGCCAGGGCTGGCGATTGCTGGCCGAAGGGGCCCAGCGACCGGCCTCCAGCAATTGCTCCACCATCTCGTCCGGTACCGGGTCTGGCTTGTAGCGGCGAATGCTGCGCCGGCTCTTGAGCAGATTCAAAAGTGATGCGGGGGAAGGGAGATTGGATGATTGGGACATTCAGCCACCTCATGTGTTGCGTGTTTCGCGGTTCGAGCGGAATACACAGAGAATTTCAAGATAATAGCAAGCCTTTTCACTGCTGACTCGTCTCACGTTCCAGGATGCCGGTGGCGCAACCGATGCCACCCGCTGCCTTAAGAATCTCGTCCACATCCACTGTCTGGCAGGCGATACCGGCTGCCTCATAGAACGCCTGGGTGATGGGATTGCCAGCGGCCATCAAGATGCGCCGGGGGCCCAGGGTCACGAAGTTGAGGGCCATTCCGCGTTTGGCCTCTCCCTCATCTGGGATGAAGAGGACGGTGTATCCGCGGGCGCGTAGCGCTTCCACCGCCGCATAGGGCACGCGCCCCGACCAGGCGATGGCCAGGTCCCGGTCGGCGAAGCGAAGTGTTCCCATCAGATGCATGGCCCCGTAGGGCAGTCCGACCTGGATGACCTCGACCCCCATTTCGCGCAGCAGGCTTGCCACCTGCGCCGCGCCCTCGGCGTTGGTGCGCAGCCCCGTCGCCAACAGCACCGTCTGCGGGTCAAGCCAGAGCGCATCCGCCCCCTCAAAGGTCCCCCGCCCACGCACGCTGCGCAGGATGGGCACTCCCAGGTCGGCCAATCGCCGGGCGACGAGCCGCTCCTCACCGGCGCGCACGGTGGACGCCGGTCTCGCGATGATAACCCCTTCGGGGGTCATGAACATCAAGTCGGCGACGAACATCAGATTGGGGGGCGGGGTCTCAGCCGGCTCGACGTAGTGCACGGTAACGCCGGCATCGCGATACGCCTGGGCCAGGGCGTCGTGTTGCGCTTGCGCCCGGCGCACGTCCAGGGGAGCAAACATTTGAGCCGCGTTCGGGTCTACCACCTCCTCCAGCTCCGGGCCGGGCCGGTGAAGCAGAACCGCTTTGAGGGGTGACCACTCTGTGTCCACCCCGCACGCTCCCCAGACCCGCCCAATCTCCTGACGCAATGATTGGATGCGCGGCGACCAACCCGCGCCGCCATACGCAGCGGTTTCCAGAATGTCTGTCATGACTCCTCCGCGTCCGTTGGCTGATCCCGGCTCGCGATCTCTGACTGGGCCTGATGGAGCAAAATTCGCCAAAGCTCCGCTACTTCGGCACCCAGTCGGGCCGCTCGCATCGAAATATCGTCCCGGCCCAGTTCCTCACCGCTCAATCCGATGAGCATGAAATAATCTCTTCATCGAACAGCACTGGAAGCGCTGGCGCAGCGCACCCCGCAGTCCGGCGCGGACGAACCCCGCCGCAGAACGTAGCGGCGGACGGCCCTGTCCGCGGGGCAAAGCGGCCACAGCGGGCCGCCGCTACGCTTGCGCACGAGTACCGTGATGTAGCGGCGGACGGCCCTGTCCGCGGGGCAAAGCGGCCACAGCGGGCCGCCGCTACCCAATATGCTTCAGCACCCGCAGCACGCGCAGGGTGACCCACTTGCTGGGCTGGCCCTTCGTCTCAATATCGGCCCACATTTTGCCGGTAAGCGCATTCTCCAGCTTCCAGCGCCCTTGAGCATCCTGTTTGTCGAGGATGAATTGTAGCGCGTTCTGCAAGCGTGGATCGTGACCGTAGCCCAGTTCCACCAGCACCGCCGTGGTCTCCAGCACATCGCTCCAGTAGGTCAGCGGGAAGCCGAATTTGAACCAGGTAGAACTCACTCGCTGGGTGTAGGGATAATCGGCTGCGGCCGGGTCACGACTGAGCAGGAACTCAGCGCCGACCTGGAGAGCTCGTTGCATGAGGGGAGTACGCCGTTGCGGGGGAACTGCCAGCAGTGCTTTCATGGCCTTGTTAGCGCCCCAGGCACAGGGTTGACCTTCGTTGGCACTACAGGCAAAGCACGGTCCGCAGGTGCCTGATTTGAGGTATTCGAAGTCGTCCTCGTCGGTGATGGCGTGGGCCAGCCAATCGAGAGCCGTTTGCACGCGCGCATCTTCGCCGTAGCCCAGACGCTGTAGAGCGTAAAGCAGGTTGCCGTTCAAGCAGGGGATGGCACCGCTGGGCACGGGCTTTTGATAGGCGGAGAAAGCGCCGTTGGCGGCGATGGAGTGGCTCAGGAGGTACTCGCAGCCCCGCCGCACCTGTTCGTTGGCAGGATCAGCCCCCAGCTCGGCCAGGAAGATAATCTGCCAGACGGTGCTCCGATATTTGGGCGAGTAGCCGCCGCCGGGCTTGATCCAGTAACCTTGGGGATACTGGGCGTCCAGAATGGCCGGCACCGGTCCCGTGCTCATGATGGCAGCTCTGGCCGCCCGGACCTCGGTATCATCCTCTGGCCGGGCCAATAACTCCCGCAGAGCGAAGTAGCGCACGCCGGGGTTGTCGGGGTCGATCTCCAGCAGCCAGGGGAGGGGATCGTTGTTCAACGCGCTCGTCCAATCTGTCATCGCATCACCTTTCCTGTGCCGAGCGACGGGTCAACGGGGCAATGAATGGGGCACTCGCTCCCCCATCTCCTTACTAGCTACCCGACAGTTTTGCCCAAGTGTCGCTGCGCAGGGTGCAAAAGGCCCCGAAGCAGCCTCGCGGTCACGAGGGAGCATCCTGAGCGGAGCGCAGCGGAGTCGAAGGTGCATCCTGAGCGGAGCGCAGCGGAGTCGAAGGATGCGGGACTCGCTCTTTCGTCATCCTTCGACTACGTTCGTCCCTCCGCTGCCGCTTCGGGACTCACTCCGCTCAGGATGACTACGGCCCCAAGGGTGGCGCGGAGCACCTTTCTGCAATGGCATCCTCAAACTATCAGGTGACTAGATCCCCTTATTACCCCAGTGCTCCATCGCCTCATCACCCTAACCCGGCCTAGCCGGAGCCAAAAAGCCTTACCACCAAGGAAACAAAGGGCACGAAGGGGACCTCGTCTCTTTCCTCTGTGTCTTTAGAGGCCTTCGGGTCCTTTGTGGTGAAATCCTTGTCCAACGAACAACGATCTCACCTGGAAGGTACTCTTAACAACTCTTGAATCTGCCCAAACACCTCATCCAGCATAGCTTCGGTCAAACGGCCCGTTTGTGTGTTTTGGCGGCTGGGGTGGTAGGAAACAACCAGCGTGGGCAAGGATGGCCCTAATTCATAGCAAGCACCGTGACGGAAGGCCAGTCGTGGCACTTCCACGCCCCGCTGGCGCAGCAATTTCAGGCAGCCGTCAAAGGCGATGCGGCCCAGGGCCAGCACCACCTGCACCGACGAGAGCAGGTCTAACTCCCATGCCAGGTAGCGCCGACAATTGTCCTGCTCCTGGCGCGTTGGCCGGTTCTTGGGCGGAGCGCAGCGCACTACGGCGGTGAGAAAAGCGTCGCGCAGCTCCAGACCGTCGTCTCGATGCCGTGAGGTGGGCTGGTTGGCGAATCCAGCGCGATGCAGGGCTGCGGTCAACGTGTCCCCAGAACTGTCGCCGGTGAACATGCGTCCCGTGCGATTAGCACCGTGGGCGGCCGGCGCCAGCCCCACGATCAAGAGACGCGCCTCCCGGTCGCCAAAGCCCGGCACCGGTCGTCCCCAGTACTCCCAATGGCGAAAGGCCCGGCGCTTGGTGCGCGCTACCTCTTGACGATAGACCACCAGGCGGGGGCAGGCCTCGCAGGCTGTGATCTGGTTATTCAATTGAAGCCACGAATCCATCTGGGGTGAATCGTTCATCATCCGTGCTGCCCGGCCCCGTCCCCTGCTGACGGGGCCGGTGCAGGCAGTTACCACCTTTCGTATCGCACCAGTTTAGACAAGGGCTGGCGCTGTTTCGCACGAGGGAGGTCTGCCGCGTATCCCAGGGGAGTGAAGGCGATAGGTTCGACGTTGTCGGGCAGGTTCAGCACCTCGCGAGCGGCATCGGGATCGAAAGCGCCAATCCAGCATGTGCCCAATCCCACATTGGCCGCGGCCAGGATCAGGTGATCCATGACGATGGCCACGTCCACATCGGTATAGTTCTTGCCGTCCTTGCGCACCCAGCCGCGATCTGGAACGCCACAGGCGCAGATGAGCAGGGGCGCTTTCACGAACCACTCGGCGGGGTAAATGCGCTTCAGTTCCGCCTCCCGGCCTTTGGTGTGGATCACGATGAGTTGAAAAGGCTGGCGGTTGGCGGCGGTGGGTGCTAGCCGAGCGGCCTCCAGCACCTGCTGCAGCTTTTCGTCCTCGACCGGGTCCGATCTGTACGCTCGTACACTGTAGCGCTTTTCGATGAGCTCCGAAAACTCCATCATCTGCCTCCTGAGTAATAGTTCAGCGATTCGACCAAACTCAACAAAGCTGTAGCTTTGTACCCGTGCGGTTGGCAGGACTGCTCGCAGTTGTCCCGCCAACCACACAGGTGGGAATATTTTACCACAGAAGCGCGGATTCACCAAGACATAGAAGTGAAAGGGGGCACCTAGCCGCCCAGGGTTCTGGCCGAGTATCGCTGCGCAGGGTATAAGGGAGCGGCCTGTATCTTCTCAATAATTTGGGGTAGGGGCAGGTCTTGCACCTGCCCGCCTGGGCGACCGCAAGGGTTCGCCCCTACATTTTGAGAAGATACAGCGGCCTCATGGTCAAGAGAAAGTATCCTGAG